>NZ_BCBD01000080.1:0-26059 GCF_001320345.1 Pseudomonas sp. NBRC 111127
GCGGTGAGCACTACGACCTCGGTGCCGATGGCGGCATCGCCTTCCAGCCACTCGCGCGAATAGCCCACGAGGGCTACCGCACCTGGGCCGCCGAATGGGTGGAGGGCCGGCTGCTGCACGAAGGCGTGACGGTCGGCCCGGACGAGAAGGCTGCCATTTGGTCGGCGCTGCGAAGCCTTGCCGGTGCGCCAGTGGAGCAGCGCACCATGACCGGCTTGTCGGTGTTATTGCAGTCCAACGCGCTGCGCCAAGCGCTCGCGCCCTATGTGTTGGGCGGCGCCCACGGCAAGCTGCTGGACGCTGACCACGACCGGCTGGGCATGGCCGACGTGCAGGGCTTTGAGATGGAAGAACTGATGCACAGCCCCGCCGCCGTGCAAGCAGTGCTGCGCTACCTGTTCGCCCGCTTCGACGAACGTTTTGACGGCGCGCCCACGCTGCTGATCCTCGATGAAGCGTGGCTGTTCCTCGATGAGCCGTCCTTCGCGGCCCGCATCCGGCAATGGCTCAAGACGCTCAGAAAAAAGAACGTCAGCGTCATCTTTGCCACGCAGTCGCTGGCCGACATCAAGGACTCGACCATCGCGCCAGCCATCATCGAAAGCTGCGCGAGCAGGATCTTCTTACCTAACCCGCAGGCCACCGAGCCGCAGATTCGCACGATCTACGAAGGCTTCGGCTTGAACAGCCGCCAGATTGAGATCGTGGCGACCGCACAGCCCAAGCGCGATTACTACTACCAGTCGCGCCTCGGCAATCGCCTGTTCGACCTCGACCTGGGGCCTGTCGCGCTCGCATTCGCGGGCGCATCCACCCCTCAAGACCAACGCGATATTGACCGCGTGCTGACGCAGGCCGGCGCTCCCGGCTTCGCCGGCGCGTGGCTGCGCCATCGCGGCCTCGGCTGGGCCGCCGACCTGCTGCCGTCCGCTCCGGCGGCAGCTTCCTTTCTCGCTTCTCAACCGCTGGAGGTTTCACCATGAAGACCAAGCCCCGTTTGCTCTCTGTCTCACTCGCTGCCGTGCTGTCGGTATCGCTGCTGGCCGTGCAGCCCGCATCCGCGCTGACGGTGTTCGACCCGTCCAACTTCGTGCAGAACACGCTGACCGCCGTGCGCACGCTGGAACAGATCAACAACCAGATCAACCAGCTTCAGAACGAGGCGCAGATGTTGATGAACCAGGCCAGGAACCTGGCAAATCTCGACTTCAACATCGTCAACCGCCTGCGCTCGACGCTCGCCACCACCGAGCGCCTGATCGCCGAGGCGCGCGGCTTGGCCTACGACGTGCAGAGCATGGATGCCACGTTCGCCCGCCTGTACCCGGAACAGTACGCCGCCACCATCAGCGGCGACCGCATGGCACAGGACGCCCGCGAACGCTGGCAGAACACCTTGAACGGCTTGCACACCGCGATGCGGATGCAGGCGCAGGTGTCGCAGAACCTCGCCCAAGACGAAAGCGCGCTGGCCGATCTCGTGAGCCAGAGCCAGTCGGCCACCGGCGCGCTGCAAGCGATGCAGGCGACGAACCAGCTCCTGGCTTTGCAGGCCAAGCAGTCGATCCAGGCGCAGCAGCTCCAGATCACGCAAGACCGGGCCGCTTCACTGGAACTGGCGCGGCAAGCGGCGGCTATGGAGCGCGCCCGCGAAGTGCGGCGGCGCTTTCTGGGCACCGGCACGCCGTACACGCCGCAGTCCGTCAACTTCTATAACAACTGACCGGAGGCGGCCATGCGATGCGCTTCCGTCCTGATGGCCGTGCTGCTGACCGCGTGCGGCCAGCAGCCGGCCGAGAACCTGGCCGACGCCCTGGCCGCAGATCCGGTGCGGCTCAAGGCGTTGCGCGGGCAATGCGCGGCCGACCGGCAGGCCGTGGGCGAGGATGCCTGCCGCGCCGCCGCTGAAGCCTTCCGGCGGCGCTTCTTCGCCGGCCATACCGGGCCGGATGAATACAACTCGCTGGCTGAACTCCCGCCGATTCCGCCGAGCTTCGATACGCCCGCAGATGAATTGCCAGAGGGCGCCGTTCCGCTCACTCCGCCCGAGGATTCGCCATGAACGACGTGACCATCATCGACCGTTTCCTCGATACGTTCTCGCGCTACATCGACTCGGGCTTCGGCTTATTGCAGGGCGAAGTGGCATTTCTCACCGCCACGCTCATCGTCATCGACATGACGATCGCTGGCCTGTATTGGGCCATGAGCCACGCCACCGGCCAGGGCGACGACGTGATCGCCAAGCTGCTGCGCAAGGTGCTCTGTGTCGGCGCGTTCGCCTACATCATCGGCAACTTCAACTGGCTGGCGAGCATCGTGTTCCGCTCGTTCGCCGGCTTGGGAATTACCGCTACCGGCTCGGCCATCACGATGGAGAACTTCCTTCAGCCGGGCCGGCTGGCGAAGACCGGCATCGACGCAGCCGCGCCGATTCTGGAACAGATCGGGGACATGGCTGGGTTCCCCGAGGTGTTCGTGAACATCGACCCTATCGTGGTTCTGTTCATCGCCTGGCTGGTGGTGATCCTCTGCTTCTTCGTGCTGGCCGTACAGCTTTTCATCACGCTGATCGAGTTCAAACTGACTACGCTCGCCGGCTTCGTCTTGATCCCGTTTGCACTCTGGAACAAGACCTCGTTCCTCGCGGAAAAGGTGCTAGGCAACGTGGTGTCGTCAGGCATCAAGGTCTTGGTGCTGGCCGTCATCGTCGGCATCGGTTCAGGCCTGTTCGCCGAGTTCCAGGTGCATCCCGACGAACCATCCATCGACCACGCGCTGGTCGTGATGCTGGCCTCGCTCGCGCTGCTGGCGCTGGGCATTTTCGGCCCCGGTATCGCCACCGGCCTGGTGTCCGGTGCGCCACAGCTTGGTGCGGGCGCGATGGCTGGTGCTGCGGTCGGGGCTGTCGGCACCGGCGTTGCCATCGGCGCCGCCGTAACGGGCGTGGGCGGCGCCGTCATGGCCGGGGCACGAATGGCCCCGGCGGCCGCAAAGCTGGCCGGTGCCGGTGCGCGTGCCGCGACTTCGGCGGCCGGCAGTGCCCGATCGGCGTTCCAGGCCGGTTCCGCTGCGGCCGGCGGCGGTGCCAAGGGCGCGGCGGCTGGCCTCGGCAATGTCGCCAAGACTGGCGCACAAGCCGCAGGCCGCAGCGTCACCTCTGGTGCTTCCGCTGTTGGGCAGAAGGTGGCCGACTCCTTCCGCGCTGGCTGGAACGGCACAGAAGCCGGCAGCGACGGTGCTGGCCCCGGCCAGACCGCAGACGGCACCGCAGGCTCGCAGAAGCAACAGCAACCGGCCTGGGCCAAGCGGATGCACCGCCGCCAGCAGGCTACCCATGCCGCGACCACTGCCGCCCACACGCTGCGCGGCGGCGACGGCGGCGGCTCCGGGCAAGGCCCGAGCCTGCGGGATTCCGATACCTAACCTTCAAGGAGAACACCCATGCGATTCAAACGACCGCAGGTGCGCTACGCCGATACGCCGCAGCCTGCCACCCCGTATCAAGCCGCCGCCCAGGTGTGGGACGACCGTATCGGCTCCGCCCGCGTGCAGGCGAAGAATTGGCGCCTGATGGCCTTCGGCTGCCTAGTGCTCGCGCTGTTGATGGCCGGCGGCCTGGTGTGGCGCTCGGCGCAGTCCATCGTGACGCCCTATGTCATCGAGGTCGATCAAGCCGGGCAGGTGCGCGCCGTGGGAGAGGCCGCCACGCCGTACCGGCCCGGCGACGCGCAGATCGCGCACCACCTGGCGCGCTTCGTGACGCTGGTTCGCTCGCTGTCCATCGACCCCATCGTGGTGCGGCAGAACTGGCTCGATGCCTACGACTACACCACCGACAAGGGCGCGGCGGTGCTCAACGACTACGCCCGCACCAATGACCCATTCGCCCGCATCGGCAAGGAATCGGTAACGGTGCAAATCACCAGCGTGGTTCGCGCGAGCGACACGTCTTTCAACGTGCGCTGGACAGAGCAGCGCTATGTCAACGGTGCGCCCGCCGGCACCGAACGCTGGAACGCCGTGCTTTCGACCGTCCTGCAAACCCCGCGTACTGAACAGCGCCTGCTCAAGAACCCATTGGGTATCTACGTCAACGGCCTGTCATGGAGCCGCGAACTGGATTCTTCCGAAGGAGCCAAACCATGAAACTTCGTTTCCGCCTTTACGTTGTTCCTTTGACGCTGCTGGCCCTCGCGGGCTGCGCCTCGCAGGGGAAGCCGCCGCCATCCATCTCGCTCGACGAGACGGTGCTGGCCCAGCCGTTGCCCGAACCGCCCAAGCCCGTCGAAGTCGTCGCCGTCCCTGAACCGCTGGCGCTGCCGGCGCAGTTGAAGCCCCTGCCGGAACTCGATGAGGCCCCCGTTGCGCCGGAGCCGGCCGACGAAAAGGTGCGCGTTTCCCGTGCCAATGCAGAAGCGCGTATCGCGCCTACCCGTGAGGGCTACGTCAACGCGATTCAGGTGTGGCCGTTCACCGATGGCGCGCTTTATCAGGTCTATGCGTCGCCGGGGCGCGTGACGGTGGTTTCGCTTCAACCGGGCGAGGAACTGGTAACGGTCGCCGCCGGCGATACCGTGCGCTGGATCGTGGGCGACACGTCCAGCGGCGGCGGGGCCGATCTGCGCGTCAATGTGCTGGTCAAGCCTATCCGCTCCGGTCTGAAAACCAATCTCGTCATCACCACCAGTCGGCGCACCTACCTGCTGGAGCTGACCTCGACCGAGAGGGCATGGATGGCGTCGGTGTCCTGGGACTATCCGAAAGACCGAATGCTCGCGTTGCAGCGCCAGGCGCAGGCAGCGCAGGCAACAACGCCTGTCGATACGGGCCTGTCGCTGGACAAGATCCGCTTCCGCTACGCGGTATCGGGCAGCAACCCGCCGTGGAAGCCTCTGCGCGCCTTCGATGATGGAGAGAAGGTCTATATCCAGTTCCCGCCGGGCATCGCCCAGGGCGAGCTGCCGCCGCTGTTTGTCATCGGCGCGCAGGGCGACGGGCAACTGGTGAACTACCGTTTTCGCTCGCCGTACTACGTCGTGGATCGCCTGTTCGGCGCGGCCGAACTGCGGCTGGGCGGCGATGGCGGCGACGTGGTGCGGATCGAGCGCACCGATGGTGTTGCACGGAGGAACTGACCATGAGCCAGGATGACACTCCCGACCTTGCCGCGCCGCAGGCGGACAAGGTGGCGCCGGAGGCAGTGGCGCTGCGCGCCCAGCCGCGTCCAGTCACACGCCTGAACCGGCGCTCGCTGGCCATCCTTGCCGGCGTCCTAGCGGTCGCCGTGCTCGGCGCGCTGATGTGGTCGCTGCAACCTCATCGACGCAGCACAGGCGAGCAGACCGAGCTTTACAACGTCGATCGCGTGTCAAAGTCGGAAGGACTGGATGCGCTGCCGACGGACTATTCCAAGCTGCCGCCGGCGTTGCTGCCTGCCGTTCCCGAACTAGGGCCACCGCTGCCGGGCGATCTTGGCCCGGCTATCGTGAAGTCGCAGCAACCGGCGACGGCTGCCTACGCGGCCCCCGGTCACGACCCGAACGATGCCCTGCGAAAAGAAGCCGAGGCGGCCGCGGCCTCGTCCGTGTTCTTCCGCTCGGGTGGGCAGAATGCGGCGCCGGTAGCGCAGACACAGGTGGCCGCTGCGCCGGGCTTCGCCGCCAATGCGGCGTTTGACCCGCTGGCGGCCGGGCCGGCCTCCACGGCGGCCCAACCTGCTGACCCGACAGCGGTGCAAAACCGGCAAGACCAGAAAGAGGCTTTCATGAAAGCTGGCCCCACTGAAACCCGTAATTCCGGCAATCTGACTCTGCCAATTTCGCCGTATCAGGTTATGGCCGGAACAGTGGTCGCAGGTGCCTTGGTGACGGGCATCAAGTCGGACTTGCCCGGCGACGTGATCGCCACGGTGACGGAGCCGGTCTATGACACAGCCACCGGGCGCTTCCTGCTGATTCCGCAGGGTTCGCGCATCCTGGGCAAATACAACAGCCAGGTCAGCTACGGGCAGAGCCGCGTTCAAGTCGTCTGGAACCGGATCATCCTGCCGGACACGTCTTCGCTCACGCTCGACAACCTGGCCGGCACCGACCCAGCCGGCTATGCCGGGCTGGAGGACGATGTGGACTACCACTGGGGCCGCATCTTTGCCGGTGCGGCACTCACCACGCTGCTGGGCGTCGGTGCCGAGCTGGCCGCGCCGGAGAACCGGCAGGATGGTGATCGCGTCATCATCGCTGGGCGCGACAGCGCGCAGGACAGCATCAATCAGGTCGGCCAGGAGATGACCCGGCGCAACCTCAACATCCAGCCGACCTTAACGCAACGGCCGGGCCTGCCGGTTCGCATCATCGTCAACCGGGATCTGGTGCTGCGGCCGTACCAGCCGCTGTTCTTCAACCGGGGGACTTCACGATGAGCACGACCAAGAAGCTGCGGCTCGGCCCGCTGCCGAAGACCGAGAGCACCAAGCTGACTTTCGTTTGCCCGACCAGCTTGAAAGTCGACCTCGACCGCTACGCCGCGCTACACGCGCAGGCGTATGGCGAGGCCGTTGATGCGGCGACGCTGATCCCGCATATGCTGGAAGCGTTCATGGCGGGGGATCGAGGATTCAGGAAGGGCACGGCGACCCGCAGCACACCACCGAAGCCGCCATGATTGCACCGCATGCTATTCAACGGCATCCATCGAACGCGCAGCCCAGGCTGCGCGTTCTTCATTCTGGATGCCGCCGAGCCTGTTGGGCTATGATGATGCGACAGGCCCGCCGTTCCTCGGCAATCCAGCACTACACAGTGCGATGCGGCTTTCTCTCCCAACGCTCCTATGTCGCTCCTAGCCGACAACGCCGCTCTTCTTCTAAGCGGCCCCGAAAGGAGCTAACCTACTGTCCCATATACGGTTTCAAGTCCTTCTTGATTTGCGCGAAAGAATTGACACCGGCACTTTTTTGTGTCCGCAAGAAAAATATGTACTTTTGGTTCTTGCAATTAGTGAACCATTGGTACATATTTATTCCACCACTCACCGCAAGGAGCACCCACCATGACCGCAGCAACCACCATAACCGCCAATGGCTGGACCGGCTTCCTGGGGCGTGAGCTTTCCCCTCGTGAAGTCCAGTGCGTGCTGGGTATTGCTGCAGGTCAGACCTCGAAAGAGCTGGCGCGCGATCTTGGCGTTCAGCCTGACTCGATCAAGAAGCGCGTGCTGAGCGCAACCACGAAGCTGGGCGTAACCCGCCGGGCGCAGCTCGTCGCAGTGGCCATGCAGAAAGGGCTGATCAGTCCTGTCGCGACGGCCTTGGCCCTGGTGCTAACTCTGCATTCGATGATTGGTGATGACGTTGCGCTTCGAGTGCGTCGAGGCGGTGGCGAGCGCCGGGTCGAGCTGCGCACGGTGGCACGTCGGGTCGAGCAACTCCGGGTGGCGGCATAGCGACAAAGAATTTTCCACTGGCTTGCCTACTGCGCTGTCACTTCGGTTAAAGTGGCCTCACAGGTGACCAAGCCCGCGCGCAATAAGGGGGTCTTCAGAGACCCCCGCATCAAGCGAGGCATCCTAGTGAACATTTCAATCTTCAATTTCCGCAAGGCCAACGTTCGTGTTGTAACCGAAGACAATGGCACTCCATGGTTTGTGGGTAAGGACGTGTGCGACCTGCTGGGCTACGCCAATGCCAGCAAGGCCATGGGGGATCACTGCCGTGGGGTAACGAAACGTTACCCCATCCTCGACAGCCTTGGACGCACCCAGGAAGCCCGCGTGCTTTCCGAGGGTGACACTCTACGCCTCATCGTCAACAGCACCATGCCGGCTGCCCAGGAGTTCGAGTCCTGGGTTTTCGATGAGGTGTTGCCGGCGATTCGTCGGACAGGCACCTATACCATCTCCAGTACGCCAGCGCTCCCTTCTGCCAATGATGGCGCGATTCTGATCGAGTCCATAACTCGGACTATGAACTTGGCTCCATCAGCAACGCTGGCAATGTATCAGCGGCTGGCAGCAAAAATTGGGCAGGCTGATTTGCTTCCTGTCTATTCAACTGATGCTCCGGATGGCGATGTAAGCAGCCACACAACCGCTGCGCTTTCCACTCTGATCAAGAAGTACGAAATCGCCACCAACTCTCGAAAAGTCTACTTGCAGATGCAGGCGTCTGGATTGGTTGAGCGAAAGCAGCGCCCGAGCAAAACCAAGGGGATTAAGGAGTTTTGGGCCCTTACTGACGCAGGTTTGGCCTACGGTAAAAATGTTACCAACCCCTCTAATCAACTAGAAGTGCAGGTTCATATTTACGAAAGTAAGTTTGAGCAACTTATCGAGCACCTAGAGCTTCGTAGCCAGAAGTAAATATAACTGCGTGATCGACTCCTGAGAAATCAGGGGTCGGCTCCATCGCGCAAACAACTCAACTTTATTCGAAAGCCAAGTTACTCGGCAGGCCCTCGGCTTGCCTGGAAAACGCTTCACCAACCCAAGAGGAAACACCCATGTTCGGCAAATTGTTCGGCAAGAAAGTCAGCAACGCCAAGGCGGAGATCAAGAAGGTCGAGAACCGCGATCTGATGCAGGCCATTGTCGGTGGCTGCATCTTGGTGGCCGCGGCGGACGGCGAGATCGAGAAGTCGGAGACCGACAAGATCGACCAGCTCATCCGCTCCAACAAAAACCTCGAGCACTTCGGCGCCGAGATCACCGCCACCCTGGGGCGTTTCACCGAGCAGCTGCAGGCCGGCTTTCGCGTGGGCCGCCTGAACATCCTGCGCGAGATCCGCGACATCAAGAACAACCCGGCCGATGCCGAGGAGGTGTTCGTGAACATGATCACCGTTGCTGAGGCTGACGGTGAAATCGAGCCGGAAGAGCTGAAAGTGCTGACCGAGATCGGTCGTGAGCTGGGACTGCGCCTGTCCGACTTTGGGATCGAGGCGTGAAGCGCAAACACCTCGGTCTCGGCGCAATAGCGGGATTGGCCCTGACCGGGCTCGCTATCACCGCTGCGGTGAACTGGGGGTCGTGCCAATGGTACGGCTACCAGACCGAGCGACAGACCAAGTTCGCCCCCTACGTCGGCTGCATGGTGAAGTCCCGCGCCGGCTGGGTGCCTCGTAACGAGCTGCGCACCGCGCAGTGACATCGAGGGGCGGCACCACCGCCCTTCCACCTAACAGGAGTCAACCATGCTCATCCTCACTCGCCGCGTGGGCGAATCCATCCGCATCAATGACGACATCAGCGTCACGGTGCTGGGCGTCAACGGAATGCAGGTTCGCCTGGGCATCGAAGCGCCCGAAGGCGTAGCTGTGCACCGCCAGGAAATCTATGAGCGCATCCAGGCGCAGAAGGAACAGGAGGTGTCCCATGGCCTTTGAATACGGCTCGCGCACGGCTGACAAATTCGTCGTGCGTCTCCCTGATGGGATGCGCGACGAGGTGGCCAAGGCTGCGGACGCGGACGATCGCTCCATGAACTCGCTGATCGTGAAGGCGATCCGGGAGTACCTGGGCCTGCAGCAGCGCCAGCAGGCCCTGCTCGGCGCCCTTGTGCTGGCGAATCAGATGCAGGCGCAGCAGGAGCAGCAGCCATGACCATCACCACAACCGACACCCGCGTCTATACGGATCACCTGACAACTGAACTAGGGAGGCTGGGTCAGCGGCTTGTCGATTTCGGTCAAGCCCTGCAAAGCCCGTCCACCACGGTGGCAGAGCTGCAGGTGCTCGCCAAGTCTTGCGGCATCAAGCTGCACATGCGAACCGTTGCCGAGTCGGGGGAACAGCCATGACCAAGCGCCGAGCAATCAACCCCGCCGCCCTCCCCGCCGTTGGCCAACCCCTTGGTGGCGGCTTCTATGCCGGGCGCCTTTTCTTCGACGGCGCCGAGCACGCGGTGATCGACGCAGGTAGAGACTTCGAAGTCGCCGCTCACTGGTGGCAGGAAGAAGGCCCGCGCCCACGCATCCGTGGCGCTACGTCGCGCTTCGACGGGATGGCCAACACCCAGGCCATGGCTTCGGAGGGTAGCGTCATTGCCCGCAAGGTGATTGGGATGAACATCCGTGGCACCTGGGGCTGGCACATTCCGTCGATCGAGGAACTGCAGGTGCTGCGGTGCAACCTGCTCCAGCTTGAAGGCTGGGGTCGCGCCGGCGCCATTCCAGACCATGATGCCGCGCAGGCGTTTGGTTTGCGTGAGTATTGGACCAGCACGCAGAAGGAAAACGCCGCCACAGCCTGGTGCCTTCACATGCTGCCTTGGTGCGCGCCCGACACAAACTGGGTGAGCAAGGTGAAGGGCATCCGCCCGGTACGCACCCTGCTGATCAGCCAGGAGGCTTTCGTGCACGCACCATCGACCGACACGCCACTCACCGAGGCGGATCTGCGCGGCCTGGCCAACCATCAGGCCGTGGCCACAGTGCTCGAACGGTTCGTGAATGAGGATGCAGGGAGGTTCTACGGGCGAACCGAGGCCCTGGTGGCGGAACTGGCGGCGCTCGCGGCGACTGTCGTGACAGATCGGCGTGGCAACCAGAACCTGGCGCGTCAGGTGGAGTAAGGCAATGCGCTACATGACCGTCAGAAAGTTCGCCAGCGAGTCTGGCTACACCGAGGACGCGATCCGCTCAAAGATCCGCGACGGGATCTGGCGGCTTGGTGAAATTTGGCTAAAGGCGCCGGATGGCCGGACGCTTATTGACATGGAAGGATATGAATCATGGGTAGAGGCGGGAGCGGTGTCAGGGCAGTCTCAGACTCGAGCATCGAGATCACGTTCATGTACCGGGGTGTTAGGTGCCGCGAGCGTGTCGCGCTCAAGCCCACCGCCACTAATTTGAAGAAGGCTCAGCAGCACAAGGCAGCGATCGAGCACGCCATTGCCCAGGGGACGTTCGACTATGCCGTCACGTTCCCAGGCTCTCCCCGGGCAGCCAAGTTTGCACCGGAAACGAGCCAGGAGTCCGTGGGCGGATTCCTCACCAGGTGGTTGGCGGCGAAGCAGAAGCACATTTCCAGCAGCACCTTTGAAGGCTATCGAAAGATTGTCGAACTGCGGCTCGTTCCTACCTTGGGCCATCACCTTGTCCTCGATCTCAAGCGGAAGACGATCAAGGACTGGCTGGACAAGCTGCAGGTCAGCAACAAGACCCTCAGCAATATCCAGAGCTGCCTGCGTTCCGCCCTCAACGACGCAGTCGACGAAGAGCTGCTGGATACAAACCCGCTGGCCGGCTGGACATACGCCCGGAAGGAAGCACCGCCAAAGGATGACGACGTGGACCCGTTCACGCCCGAGGAGCAGCAGGCGATTCTAGCTGCCCTGAACGGCCAAGCCAGGAACATGGTTCAGTTCGCGCTGTGGACAGGGCTTCGGACAAGCGAGCTGGTCGCATTGGATTGGGGGGATGTGGACTGGGTGCGGGGGGAAGTGATGGTCAGCCGAGCAATGACCCAGGCTGCAGGTGGGGTGGCTGAGGTGACGAAGACTGCGGCAGGCCGGCGGTCGGTGAAGCTACTGGGCCCCGCTCTAGAAGCGCTCGCGGCGCAGAAGGCGCACACGTTCTTGGCTGATGCAGAGGTCTTCCAGAATCCGCGGACGCTTGAGCGCTGGGCAGGAGATCAACCGATCCGCAAGACGATGTGGCACCCAGCAATGAAGAAGGCGGGCGTTCGGTACCGGCGCCCCTACCAGACTCGGCACACCTACGCTTCGATGATGCTTTCTGCAGGAGAGCACCCAATGTGGGTGGCGAAGCAAATGGGGCATACTGATTGGACCATGATTGCCCGCGTCTATGGTCGATGGATGCCATCGGCAGATGTGGATGCAGGTTTCAAAGCCGAAAAATTTTGGTCATCAGTTAAAACGAACGAAGGGATTAAACATGTTGGAGCAAAGCCTGGAGACTAAGGATCTTTTCTATGCCGTCTCCAATTTTTATCCGGAACTAAACGTGTCCATTAGGTTTATTGGTCACAACTCATTCAGTAGAACACCAGAAGAAAATTTGCAAGAAGCTGGAATCGAATTTGACTCGGTACTGCGTTTCAAAGACCAATCTATCCAGTCCCTTGAGGACAACGGATATACAATGGCCAATGCCGGAGGATTTGCTACCAACTATGTCAGGAACGGCACAGTAGGGACTGCCGTCTTTCTAGGTCAAGAACCAGCTGGCATTACGGAAGCTGAAGCTCCTAATATTTACTGGGCTTTGCAAACAATTCTGCTTCATCACGAACTGATGCACGCCAAAGACCTGTATTTACAACAGAACTTTAACAGCTCAAATATGAGCGTGAACTTAGTTAAAGCTGAAATCTACGCAGATGTGACAACTTTGCGATTCTTCGAAAAGCATAAGAAGGCTGGCGGAGACACCTACAGAAACTTATATGCAGCAGGGATCCTGGGGCGAGAAAGCACTGGAATCTATAAGCAGATTTTCAAAGGGATCACCAAGAGCTTTCCCGAGGTTCAGTTGCGAGCCTGGGCGTCCATGAGCGTGATACCGCCCAGCAAATGACAGCTTTATGGCAGCCCTAACGCTGAAGCCAGCGTAAATACTGGGCTAGACGCGGGTTCAAATCCCCCCGGCTCCACCAAATTCCAAAAAAGAAGACGCCCCCGGGCGTCTTTTTTTGTGCCTGTGATTGGCTGGCCTGGGGCCAGAAGATCAGATTTAATCCCTTCCGCGTAGGACGCTTCCCAAAGATACTCCCTGCGCCTGTTTTCCGTTGCGGTCGCTATTTCAGGGTTTTAGGCTCGGTGGGTCGTTGCTCATCAACGACCGGCTTTGACAGGCCGCTACGGTAAACAACAAAACGGCTAGTCGTTATGGCGGCTGTACGTGCGGGCACGCTTGCGTGCGCCGGAGCTTGTTGTTTCCGCCGGTCTGTCAACCCGCGTACAGCTGCCACCCGCTGTTTGACAGCAGAGGGTGGCGGCCCTGAAATGGAAGCAATCATGTTGAAGATGGTCCCCGACCCACCCCACCTTCCCCACTCCCTGGAAGACACCAACATGCTTGCTACTGACTACGCGCTTTGCGCGGAAGCCGTGGCACAGCAAGCGATGCTGATGCAACCCAGGTCGCCCGCCTGTGTGTTGATCATGGCCTCGATGCACGAGCTTGAAACGCTACGCCGTTTGCTCGAATCGGCACTGGCGCAAATACAAAGACCAGCCGGCCCGCACCCCATGCACTGACACCCCGGGGCTGGCTCACGCAGTCCACACTGTGGGAGCCCGGCTTGCCGGCGATAGGGCCAGCCCAGGCAACACAAAGACCAGGGATATTGCTCGATGACAACCGAAAACACCCAATGCACTGTCGGTAAAACCATCTTCTTCCAAGGTGAAAACCAGACCCACCCGCTGTTCCGCATCGAACCAGGCATCCCCTGCCAGAACGCCCGTGAACAGGCGTCGGAGCTGATGGGGTATGCGCGGGATTTGACCATTGATGGGCTGATGGAAGACAAGCCGAAGCTGATCTGGGCAGCGCACTATCTGTGTGCTTTGGGGAAAGCACTGCTGGATGATGCGGAGTTGGGGATGATGCGCTGAACTCCAGGCTTATAGGCTATGGGAGCAAGGCTTTGCCGCTGGCTCTCACCAAAACGCCAGGTACCTGTTTCCCCGACCGTCGTAGGAGCGGGTTTACCCGCGAAAGGGCCGAGCCTGCTGGCCAGTTTCTGCCAGGCATTGTGCATTGCCGGTACCACCGTATTCGCGGGTGAACCCGCTCCTAAATCAATCGATGATGCCGACCCGGCGCCGCAGGACCACCGGCCACCTCCGCCGGCTGGAGGAGCAACTGTCTTTCTCAAAAAAATTTGAAAAGCCTGCGCGATTCATTGTGGGAGCGGGCTTGCAAAGAGGACATCCCCACAGGTCGCAGGGGCCTTGATCCCTGATAACACTCAGCATTAACAGGACCATGGCGGCGCTTCGCAGTGATCAGTACGTGAAAATGCCCAGTCCGAGCAAGGCACTGGGTATGCAGCGCACCGGGGTTCGACAGTCGGTTCCGCAAGGCCAAGACCGCGAACAGGTTAAGCAGATCGTCGATTTGCTTTGCAGCCACGACCAGAGACGGGGCGCAGCTATCGTCCTGTTGGCTCGAGCACCGGCATGCGCCTGCGTGAGGCCATCTTGGCCGACCTATCACGGCTAAGCCTAGAGTCTAGCGACCTAGGCAGGATCAATATTCAGGATGGCACCAAAGGCGGCCGTGCCGGTGCCTCGGCACCCCGCAGGATTGTGATGCACGAACATGTTCGCGAGGCGCTTGGGTTTGCACAGCAGGTGTCGCCTATTGGTAGCCGCAACTTGATTCCTCCACACGAAAGCTATCTTGGTGTGCTGCAGGAAAACATCCGCCCAGCACGAGACATCCTGCATGCACACAACCTCAAAGGTTTCCATGAGCTACGAGCGAACTACGCATGTGAGCGCTATGAGCAAGTCACCCAACACCGTGCGCCTATCAACGGTGGCCAGTGCGGCTTGACAGGTAAGAACCTTGACCGGGAGGCCCGCAGGCAAATCAGCTACGAGCTGGGTACGGTCGAATTGACGTAGTCGCGGCCTACATTGGGGGGCAGAAATGAGCAACCCATTCCATATGGAGTTGTTCCTGCCTAGCGTGTTGATCGGTTCGCAATCGACGCGTAAGCGCCATTTGCGTCAAGCAGAGATCATCCGAGATGAAACCGCAAAACACTGGCAGTTTGAGGCACCTTGGGCTAGGCAGAGAAAGCATGTGGCTTGGTTCTTGGGCATCGCCCAGGTCAACACAGTGAGGCGACGCGATACTTATAACTGCTGACGGTACGCCTGCTCGCTCGTCGTTTAGAAAAGCCATGGGTTTTCAAGCTCAGGCCGAGAGAAATGCTGAATGACGCAAGGGTGTGTAACCCCGACGCCCACAATGGTAATATCAAAAGGCCGCATCTCAGTGCGAAGGTCAAGATGTGCACCTCTCTCCAGGACCCAAGCAGAGCAGGTGCGAACCATTAAGTGCCACGTAACGAGACCACTTAAATCAAAAGGAAATTGAGTAAATAATGTTCACTCTTAAAAATTACGGGTTCTCCTTCTCAACTGCGAAAAGTGATATTGAGCTTGCGACATTTTTCGGCTCGTTAGTTGGCACCAATATTGAATTCCCCATTCGAACCGATAGTTCGAGAAAAATAATAATTGATCAAGACAGCAAGTATGTATATGGGACAGTAATCACAATTAAGAATCAGAAAAAATTCACATCATTAGTGAACAATGGAAGCAATCTAGAAATCAAAGTTTCCGACCTGTCGAAATTGGAAAAAATAGCCGAATTCAACTTCCTGCTGATCAACAAGGAAAACGGAATGGGTATTTATCAATATCACCACGGCTCGTGCACCGCACCCAACTTTGGCTCTATGATTACTAGCTTATACAGACGTAAACTTGAAGCAAAGAGAGACACGGAAATCGCTGCTCTTGGAGGGATCGACGCGATTCCAAAAAAACAAATGAAATCAATCAGAAGCCGTTTTTTTCACGGGATCGCCTTTGATCTTATAGTACAATCAAAAGACATTGAAAAGGTTTTGGAAAAATACAAAACCATACGTTCATTCAAGTATGAAATATCTTCTATCGAAGCATCCCTTAATGAGGCATCACCCTTACAGGGCTTAATCAGCAAAGTGCAACACAACGTCCGCTTCGATAGCACTGTAGATTCCAATCTCATTATAAAAGGTATCCAAAACATGATACCTAGCGTAAAGGAAACCACAGCACGGATAGAGGTCCTAGACGACCAGGACGAACCAATTTCAGTAAAAATCATGGACATCCCTGTAAATTTTGGAGAGATGAGCTATGATGATTTCATCAAAGGACTGATGACATTCAAAATGAATGACATCAAATGCTGCCACTTGCTCAATGATTTGAAGAATAAATGCGAAAAGGACTATAAGCATGTATTTAGCAAAAAGCTATCAAGCTAACAGCAAGGAGGTTTGGGCTTTTATTACCGCAGCGCTCATTACTGCAGTACTTTATGCTCTCCTCATAACTTCAATCTCTGAAAAAGCCCACTTCAGAGGGCTATTTCTATTGGAGCCTGGCACAACAGCGAGGGTTTTTGATTTTTATGCCAAAAATCTTCGAGGCAGCCTGTTTACAGGCTTCCTGGCCCTAGGGGGTTTTTTGATGTCTGCAAAGACATTCATCATTGTGAACATGAAGAAGGAAGTCTATGATTCAGCCAAATACAAGCAAGACTGGCTTGACGGAAGAGAGCTGAACGGAGCAGATAACTACCCTCCTCTCTTCAGGCCTTTGAGACGGCTGAGCAATATACTTTTCTACACTATAACCTTTAGCTTCATCGCCTCAATTTCACAACTAACAATTGGACTATTTGAAAGCATACCATCAGTAGTAGCCTGCACATTTCTTGTTATATTAGCATTGTGTTTTCTCATGCTTTCACTCTACTTAATAAAAAAGAATCTTGCCACAATGTTTGATTACTTAGATAAGTCTCATGATATTGATAAGAGCTAATTACGCAATATACAACACATACGTTTTCGAGCAAATTTTTAATCACAGGGACTGCTGAACCCGCAATTATACACCCTGATTTAACACTATTAAATCAGCCTTCTATCCCTGCAGAATACCCAACATTCGAGAACAGCCATTTACTCTTCTAAGTCAATCACTTTTGACGGCTTTACTGAATTCTTTTGAAATTTCCTAACCACGGCATTTGCGCTGTTTCTGCTATATGGCGGAGCTTGGCAACTAGAGCGGTTCAACCGCGAACCGACCAGCGATGAAATTGCTTATCCGCGACTATGGCAGGCTAGGCAAGGTCTTTAATTAACCCTACTCACAAGCGATGTCTACCTGCCGAAGCGTACGGAAGCGCAGACTGTGCGGTAACGCGTTAGGCGGTTAGAAGAACTTCTTGAACTTTCGATACATCGAGCGAAGGCAGGCAGCCGACATTGATGCTGTACCTGATGCCTGTCACTCCGAGGGGAGGAACGTAGTCATCGGGAAGCCTGGGGAAGTTGCCGGCAACTTCGAAGACATGAACATCGCGGAATGTGAACCTTAGGAGCGCACCTGTCTGCCGTAGGCCGTCGTGCCAGCCGAGTAGTGCCAGGCGTGAATCAAAAACATCTAGCGCGCGCCCATCGGATTCAAGCTTCTCCCGAATTTCATCGACGCGGTCTGCCAGCGTTTCTTCGCCGCCAAGACTGCGTTCCAACATAACACTGACAAACAGAAGACGCTTGCTGGCGGGAGCCCTCAGCTGATCGAAACGGGAGATTTCGTGCTTCGGTTCCGATCGCGTGGTGGTCTTAACTTCGACGTGGACGCCCTGTCCGACGAAATCATGACGTTCGCTTTCAGGGCCGCTCCAAAGGTAGCTGACGCGTGGGCCAATCGTCGGGAGTAACACGTTGGACAGCACCCAGAGTTCGCCGAAAAGACCGATCTGCTCTGCCGCGCTCAGGTCAGGTGCGACCGGGCGCAATGCCGCACGCATGTCGTCGATTATGCGCTCAACCGAGATAGCAGGATCGCGGCCTTCAATGTTAATAGCGTGGAGGAGCTTGTTTGATACCAGCGTAAGCAGTTCTTCGTGATGGCTACGTGCAGAAACGTCCAGCCAAATCTGTCCACCTTCCAGGATACGGACCTGAAGACTCTGCAGGTCCGGCGGTAGATTTTGTGGGGCAACATCGATGGCCAGCAGCAAGTGCAGGCGTCCGTCGTCTGACACGCCGATCAGCGCTGCTTCCAGGTTTTCGGCCACCTGTTCGTAGATACACTCGTGCTCAAGTCGCTGCTCGCGCAGACTTGTCCAGCGGTCCTGCGTGATCTCAACCATTGCGTACCCCACGGTTCACGACAAGCCTTTGTTCGCCGTCTGCAGTGCGGGGCAGCGAAAGCGCGAGGCCCAGTACTGCCCGTGTTGGCGCGCGGAGCGGTTCGGGATCCAGGGGGTAGAGCAAGAGCAGGCCCTGCTGCGCAGGACGGTCCGCGCGCATTGCCCGTGCATTGAAGCCTGAGCCAGCGCGGTAGTTCTCCGGTCCGCCATGCAGATCGACGCCTTCATGGCGTGGATCGATCAAGATGCCTATCGACTCGTTGGCCTGCAGAGAGCGTCGAACAAGGCCGAAAGGCCTTCCACCCAGGAGTACCTGTCGCTCCCGCTGCGGGTTGGCTACGAACACGGTCCAGTTCGTCAGCTCTCCCGCTTCAGCTCGCTCCAGGATCCAGTCGGCAATCTCTGCGCCCTGAAATGCAATGCTGTTCGGGTGCCCTTCATAACGCCTCAGGAACACTGCAATGTCCTCGGCCGGCACATCGTGTGCTATGGCGCCGCCGTGTGCATTCTGTGTCGGGGGGTGCTGTCGCAGTAGGACGGAAGCCAAGTCCAAGTTCCGCTCCAGCAGTTCCCGGTCCTGCATGGGAAACAGGATCGTCTGCGGGTTTTCGCCAGACCATGACCGTGCATCATCCATCTGCATCATGCTCTTGTTCTTGCTGGTGAGCAGGAGCTTTGAGTGGGCGCGCATCCGGATGGCCATCTGGTCAGGCCTGCGACCGGCCTTGTTCAGCGCCGTGATGGAGTCACGCAAGGACTCTTCGACCAGCGCCAGCTCCACAAACCACTGAGCGATGCCTTCAGTTGTCCAGATGCGGATCAAGTCGTCATAACCTGTCCTGAAGCCGTACCAGCGGGCCATCTGCAGCAGGGCGTCTGCAAGCGTTGTAGTCCGCAGGAAGTAAGCGATCGTCAGTCCCTCAAGTGTCAATCCGCGCGACAGCCGATTACCACCCACAGCAACGAGTTGCCGTCCAGGCTTGGCGTCGTATTCCAGTTCGTCGCCAGTCGTACTATTGAGCACAACGACGACTAGGCGGGCCAAGTTCGTCACAGCCTCTTCCAGTAAAACCTCTTCGCTGCAAGGCAGATCTACTGGTCCAAGCCCTGTGAGGGTTGACCGGAACATCTGTTTGAGCACGCCGGGTTCGGCGGTCTCATGATGGAACCAGGTGCTGATCTGTTCCTTGATCGCCCTTCCAATGCGTAACTGGTCCTGCTGGAGATGGGATACGTGCACCAGCATCGTATTCGGCTTACCCATCTGGCCGCGCTGCAGTCTGATTGCACCGGCGAGTGCAAAGGTCAGCAGGGCGTCGATGAGCGACTGGGGAAGATCCAGAGGTCCCCAGGCAACTATCGCCTCCCCCCTTTTTCGCTGCTTCGGTTTCAATGCCTTCACATCTACCGCGTCTACAGGGCGCAGCACATCCCGGCCCTGCGAACTGACGCCGAAAAGCTCTTCCGTTCCGGTGTAGCCGTCCGGACGCGGAAGCTGCACGACGAAGTCCTTGGGGAACAGATCTTCGCCGACCAGGCTGTCACTGGCGTCTGGGTCGATGAGGATGTTGGCGAATGGCGTAGCCGTGTAGGCGATGTATGTGGCCCGCGGAATCTTTCTGAGAATGTCGCGAATCAGGGCGTTGGTGAGTGACGGGGCCGTGTCGTCATCCGGTTCGGTGTTGGTGTCGATACTTGGGTCGCGCCGATTTCCGCGTGTATTGATGGAGGCCTGATCGGCTTCGTCATCAATAAGAAGAACCGGTACATCAGCGAGCCGGCCTTCGAGCTTGCCGAACCACTTATTGAGCCGATTCAGGATCGGCGTGATCTTCTTCGCGACGATCAGAACGGTACCAGTAGATGCGAATCCATCGGCCACCTCCGGCTCACGAAAATCTGAAGCCTCATCGGTCAACGGGATCCAGTCGACGCCCGTCGCTACCAGCTCCAGATCCAGGCGCTTCTGCGTCTGGTTACGCAGTGAATCGTGAATGCCTGAAAGAACGATGATCAGGCGGTAGCCGACATCGGCTGCGCGCGCTGCGACGGCCGTGAAGTTGGCAGTTTTGCCGGACTGGACGTAGCCGACGACCAGACCGCGGCACTGAAACTCCGGGCGATCTACCGGTGTGGTCTTCGAGATGATCCGCAGTGACTCTTCTGCGACCGACGCAATTTGGTGCGGTTTCCATTTGGGCTGGGCGCGTAGATAGGATTCATGCCTGGACCAATTGGTCCAGGTGGTTGCATCGGTCCACAGGGCCAGCCTGGGCTTCAGTGTAAGGGGAAGCGGGAGCCGGACTTTCATCAGACCTTGTCCGTCAACTGGTCCGGAACACCGGCCGACTCCAATGCGCGAAGGAATTCAGACAGAGCCGTCTTGACCTCGGCATCCTTGTCGATGAGCTGCACGAGCGCCACCAGCGTCGGCATCAGCGGGGTGACCTCAACTTCCTCCCCCTTGAACCCGGTCTTGCGTTGCCATGGCTTATCGCCGCTGCTGACAAGGCGGATTGAAGCTCTTTCCTTCTTTGTAGCCGGGGCCGGAGCAGGTGCGGCTACGGGAGTGCCCTTCGCTGTTGTCATTGGAGGCATGAAGCCGCCTGGCGCTGGTGTGCCGGCCGGCAACACAGCATTGCCGCCGCCTTTCGGAGACGGCACAGTTTTTTCCTTCTTGTTGTAGCGAGAGCGGGCTGCTGCACGGGGGGTCTTCAGCAGGTCTCCGAGGGGCTTGGTGATCGCATAGGGAAGGCGAATGAGCTGCTTGCTGATATCTACCTGCAGTTGTTCATCTGCCAGCCTGTCGAAGTCGACTGCGACACGAATCAGCTTGGTGTGCTCATCCTTGGCGAAGAGATCTTCCCAGCCCCCCCATTTGATGAGGCGGTCAAGTCGATAGAAGTACAGGCCCTGAGCATCGTTTGCACGGCCATTCAGAGAGTGGCGCTCTCTTTCGACGCGCTGTTCCAGCGGAGACAGATCCTTGATGTATTCCTCAAACTCAGCCTCATTCGGCGCGACGTACGCACGAACATAGAGGATAGGCGTCTTGTTCGGAGAAGCGCTGGGAAGCTCGATGCGATGTTGGTCGTACTCTCTTGTCAGCGGGTGCCCCATAGGGTTGTTGCCACACAGAACGTCATCATTCAGACGAATGATTACCTTCTCGCGCCCGCGCACTTTGCCTTCAAGATACCGGTGGAAGACCAGCTCAAGGTGCGACTTGATGGCAGCGAGCTCCTGCGCGTAGGGAGAATCTGTTCGGCCTCTCGCAGGCTCCATCGAGGGGCGCATCTGCGTAAGCAGCACGGCCGTGCCCGAGTCGCCGATGTTCACTGCCGAGGCATGCTCGGGAGCTACCAGGTCGCTCAGAAGCTCCCAGCGGCGTGTCTTGGCAAGATGGTCCTTGTCCCAGGTGAGAGTCGTGCTCTCGCTTCCGGTAGCTTTTGATACGACCGTCAGTCGATCGGCTTGAGACCAGGCCGCCCCCTTAAGCCCATAGCCGAACTTGCCCAAATCGCCGTCGTCATATTCACGCTGGTGCCCGATCTTCATGGCGTCGCGCAGACCCGATGGAGTCATGCCCGTGCCGTCGTCGCGAATACACATCCACCGGCCCCCCGTATTGGGATTCGGGAAGGTGATGTCAATTTCCCGAGCGCCATGCGACAGGCTATTGTCCACGAGATCGGCCACGGCGCTGGGCAGGCTGTGCCCGGCACGTGCCAGGATCTTGAAGAGACCGAGCGGATCCGGTGCGGCGTCATCATCGTTGCGGATGTTGGCGTTTTCATTTTGTGACGTCTCGGACACTGTTTCTGCCTCCTTGAATAGCTCCGGGAAGTGATCCGAGAGCACTGCCTGGCAGTGCTGGCCTTCCTCGCCGTACAACGCAATCATTGCGGATTTGCCAAGCTGGGCGCTCTCTCCATGGCTCAGTATCGAAGAGCGGGCTGGGTGGTCTGCCGGGATGACAACCCAGGATGCATCGGCTGGGGTACTCGAGGCGTCCACCACCATCGCGAACAGGGCGCCTGGGTCAACGAAACTGTAAAAGGCGCTTTTCGGGCAATCGCCTTCGAATCTCCAATTTTTGTGCTGCCTCTTGAGCCATGAATCTATCTTAACCACGGTGCCTTCGTCTTCGAGACGTCGGCAGCTGATTGGAATGATGTCCGGGCTTTCTGCTGAAGGAAAAACCTTGCCGACGACGTCCCAGTCGAAATTTATGGAACGCTGCTTGGCGCGTTCCTTCCCCTGGCGGCGGTACTCATGAAACATGCCGAGTTCAGAATGAGTAAGCAGTCGGAGAATGGTGAACTTCACTTCCTACCCTCTGTCGTCTTGATCTGTGGTTGCTCCAAATCGAACAATGCCACGCGCATATCCTGTGTCTCCGGTGCCCCCAGGCACTCCCTCATTCCACGAGCGATTGCATAGGCAAACAGCGGTGGTACGGCGTTGCCAATCTGCTTGAATGCCGGGTTCATCGATCCTTTGAAAACAAAGCCATCCGGGAATGATTGGAGCCGCGCAGCCTCTCGGACGGTGATGGTGCGTGCCTGTTCCGAGTCGAAATGGATGTGGGAATAAGAGTCCTTGCCGAGGTGCGCCATCAGCGTACGTACCGGGGCATCGGCGCGGAGCTTCCACCACTTGTTCGGAAACTTTCCCGGGTCATACGGGATGCGCCAGGACATAATGTATGCGCTGACGTCTGCGTTTCTAGGATCGGTGGGCAGACCGAGTCTCCTGCGGTCGGCAAGCCAGTCTGCAATTTTCTGCTCTACATACGCATGCACCTGCGGGTACTCCCAGCCAGGCTGAATCTCGGCGAAGATCTTGTAGTCGCGCGGAAGATACCGGAAAACATGGCCAGTCGTAGACTTGGTCGTAAATCCGTGCCACTCCCGCATCAGGCGCGAATAGGCAGTCGACGGATTTTTCGCTGTGTACTCGACAGGTTCTGATGGGTCTTTCGCCCCGCGACGAATGGCACCTGAGCGAAGCATTTCTTCGGCGTACAGGTGCGGCAGATCTGCCAGCGCATCAGAAGCCGATGTAGCCGCGGGAGAGTCGGGCGCTGGATCGGGAATCCAGCGGTGGTGCGCCGAGCCTTCGGCCTTGATAACCCGCCTCGCAGCATTCTTGGAGCTGGTGTAGCCGGATGGAAGAATCAAATGGTGCGTTGGCACCGGGAATCTTGGCTTGATGCCGGTCGAACGATGGAAACCGACCAGAATCATGCGTTCCCGCATCTGCGGAACGCCGTACCAGACGGAGTTCAGCAGTGTGTAGGCTACGTCGTAGCCTTCTTCGGCAAGGCTTTTGGAAACGAGCTCGGCAACATTTGTGCCGCCATGATTGAGAATGTCTGGCACGTTCTCCATCAGAAGCGCAACAGGCTTTGTCGCCCGGATGAATGCGACGTAGCGCTCCCACAGGCTGACCCGTCCATCGACCAGGAAGGCTTGGTCTGCGGTCACCTCTTCGCGCAAGCGGGCCTGCTCGCGGAGCTTAGCCCGGCCTACACGGGCGAACGCCTGACAGGGTGGCCCGCCGACGAGGACATCGATCTGGCGGTCCGTGGCGCCCTGCAGCCCGAGATCGCCGAAGACGGTGTCAGCGGTTTCGGTTACCGCGTCGCGCGGGACGTGGTGCGCTTCCTTGTCACCACCGACCGAGCGCGAGCCGAAGTTGGCTCCGTGCGACTTCGCAGCCCACGGGTCCATTTCGATCGATGCGACCGGTGTAAATCCGGCGGTCAGGAAGCCGAGGGATATGCCGCCACAGCCTGCGAACATGTCCATGTAGCGGATTTCGCCGCCATCCTGAATACGCTGCAGCTTGCTGCGGATCAACTCGTCGTCCGAGTTCGAGGCGCGGGAGTTCTTGCCAGTCGAGGGGGACAGGTCTGCAGCCGGGGTAATGGGCTTTTCGTAGGTATTGCTGGGCTGCGATCTGAGCAGCTCGGTTTGGATGGACATCCGGTATCTCTCATAGGGAACAAGCGCCAAGACCAGCTGCACGTAGCGCAGAAGGGCGGCGGCTCAGGCCTGCTCATACCACGCGGCGCAGCCCGGCTTTACGAATCGTCAACCGGGCGCCAAATGTTACATTGTGTCAGAGTGTAATGAAAATACCGCGATGTGTCGCCTGCGCAGACTGCGTGAACCTTCATATTTAGCCAGACTCAGCCAGCGAAAGAATGCCCATAACCTCAAGATTTCACGGGCAACGGGGTCTATCTCGACCTAAACGATGATATCTAGTCGCTTGCCATTGCCTGATGGGGCAAAGCCTTCGCCGAGCCCTTCGGACTTGCGAAGAATCCACGATTCGAATTGGCGCACGAAGCAGAAATGTTTTTCCAAGGAGATATCCTGTGACAGGGGCAAGCTCATCTGGGGGTGGTTCATGGACATAGTCAGCAGAGAAGTCAGGTCTCGAATGATGGCGGGCATTCGCGGTAGCGATACATTGCCTGAGATGAAGGTCAGAAAGCTGCTTCATCATCAGGGCTTCAGGTATCGCTTACATCAGCGAAATCTTCCAGGTAAACCAGATATCGTGCTCCCTCGTCATCGTGTCTGCATCTTCGTTCATGGTTGCTTCTGGCACAGGCATCCGGGCTGCAGATACGCCACCATCCCAAAGACCCGCGCGGACTTTTGGCAGACGAAATTCGATCAGAACGTGAAGCGTGATATCAGGAACCGAGATGAGCTGCTCAGGTCAGGCTGGCGAGTGATCGAGCTCTGGGAGTGCGGAATACGCGGACCGGAAGCGGGGATGAACTGGCTTCTGGAAACGATCACGGACGATACCCAAAAATACGTCTCTTGGCCCAATTTCTCCAACCTGCTCGTTCCCAACGATCAGCTTGCAGTGATCTGAGCCTGTCGAATTTCAGCAATCGAATTCCAAACGCTCCAAAAATTCTTCAAAGCAGTCTTTTCTCCCTGACGATAAGGACGATGGTGTCCACGTATTTTTAGGTGGACACCATCGTCCTTAATGCTTGGATTCTGAAGGTGTGTTTGCTGGCCGCTTACGGATGGTTACCTTCAATCGTTATTTAGAGTTTCATGGGCAAATATGGCCGTCGGAGTGTTCTGCTGGGCAGTGATCACCGGCCAATAGAAGGGAGCCCCCGTCCAACCCTTTTCTTCCCTGCCGTTCTGCCGGATCAGAATCAGCATAGGATTGTCGATGGCGTACTTCTTGCGAATTTGACCTTCGGTCTTGGTACTATCCGGTGCATCAGCATAAAGGGCGTGCGAGCCCGCACTGACGATGCGCTGGATTTCCCGGTCAGTACGCACCATGCACCAAACCTTACCCCGCGCGCTGCAGTCCTTCGGCAGACTGGCTAGGTACTGGAGCGCGGAGCGGGCTGCCTCCCAGTCAAAGCTGTAGCCCTCGGCCTCCTCCATCTTGAAAGTGGGCTCCAAGACGTTCAACAGCTCGATCGCCATCGTTACCGGAATTAGGGATGGCTCATCAAAGCTGCCTTTACCGGCGAGCTTATCGAGCTGCTGGTCGAATTTCTCAGTGATC
The DNA here is from genome assembly GCF_001320345.1 of Pseudomonas sp. NBRC 111127. Lineage (NCBI taxonomy): Bacteria > Pseudomonadati > Pseudomonadota > Gammaproteobacteria > Pseudomonadales > Pseudomonadaceae > Pseudomonas > Pseudomonas sp. NBRC 111127. Next base: position 25,488 of record NZ_BCBD01000080.1, read on the forward strand.
GGGCGTAAATAGGATTTGGGCAACACCTGAAAACCGACCGGGAGGATGCGCTTGAACGGCTTGAGCGTGGTGGTGCGCGACAACGCAATCTTGTTCGGACTACATGGCTGTACAGCATTGCCAGGCGCCTTTTGGATAAAGACGACCGGCTGTTCGGGGTTATTAGCCAAGGACTCGCGTAAAGCCACATCGCTCTCGTGCATACGCTGCATGGCAACGTAGATGGTCGGTTCAGTGTAGAACCGGGTGATAGCAAGATCCTGCCGCGGGCGGAAGCCAAACATGCGTGAGTGCTGCAGCACGGTATCCTGCTGGTACACATTGGGTTTGCGGCCGTAGTAAAAGCCGATCAGGTTAGCGATGGTGACCCCGCGGTCGAGAATCTGCCCGCCGATGAAGATGTTCAGCGGGGTGCGTAGCTTCAGCTGTCCATCATCATCGAGCAGCTCTTCAACCTGTTTCTCGGAGTTGACCTTGGTAATCATCAGCCAGTCCTGCTTGAGCGCTGTCTTCACCTCCTGGGCGACCTCCTCCAGTATGGGCAGATAGTCTCCCTGTAGCTCCACCGATGG
>NZ_BCBD01000081.1:0-25331 GCF_001320345.1 Pseudomonas sp. NBRC 111127
GAGGCCCGTTCATGCGCCAGCGCCTCGTTCCCCTCCTCCAGCAAGCGCTCCAGCATTTTGCCCACTAGTTCAGTCAGCTCATCACTTAGCCTGGAAGGAGAAGCTGATGGGCGAGCATCATGAGCTTCTATTTCCTTCAAATAGCGCTGAATTGTCGTCTTTGAGCCGGTATTTCCGAGTTCTATCCGAATCGCGTCAATGCTTGGATTCTGGCCTCGGGCAACCAGCGCTTCACGAGCTCTGCGCACAAGCGCCAGGTTAATACCGCCTCTAGCCATGATCCCTCCTACGATTTCGTACTGTTTTACGTGTCATGTAATTACGTGCCACTTTATCACGGTAGAAATCGCTTTATACGTAAAATTCTGGCAAGCCATAATCTAGAATTATGGCTTCCCATGGCTATGAGCGAGGGTAAAATGGCTTGAAACGCGGTACAAATGGCAAAAGCGGGCCACCGAAGGCTCGAAAGGGGGAGACGGGTGGTAGAGGCGGTCAACAAGGCAGAAAAGTACCTAGAGGCGAGCGTTCGCCAGAACACGTCGAAGAGCTATGCGGCCGCCCTCGCCCACTTCGAAGTGACCTGGGGCGGTTTCCTGCCCACCACAACCGAGTCAGTTGTGCGGTACATCGCCGAGTACGCCGACCAACTGGCCTTGAGCACGATCAAGCAGCGTTTGGCTGCACTCGCCAACTGGCATCAAAGTAATGGGTTCCCCGATCCAACCAAGGCACCGAAAGTGAGGCAATTGTTGAAGGGCATTCGGTTGCTCCATCCCGTGCAGCAGAAACAAGCTGCTCCTCTAGCATTGCTGCACCTTGAGAAGGCAATAGCGCACCTCGAAGACGAGGTTGCTCGCGCGAGGGCTGCCGGCAACATGGCCGCCCTTCTCAAGGCGACCCGCGACATCGCTTTGCTCACAATTGGTTTTTGGAGGGGATTCCGCGGGGATGAACTAGCCAGACTCACGATCGAAAATACGCATGCCGAGCGCTACGTCGGGATCAGGTTCTATCTGGGGTCGAGCAAAGGAGATCGGCAGAACATCGGCCGCGAGTACAGGACGCCATCGTTGAGCAAACTGTGTCCTGTCGAGGCGTACCTGAACTGGATCGAAGTCGCCGGCTTAACACACGGTGGTGTGTTCAGGGGCATTGATCGCTGGGGCAACGTCAGCGAACGCCCGCTTGCGGCGCACAGCTTGATCCCTCTCCTCCGCGACATTCTGGATCGGTGCGGCTTGCCTTCCGAAATCTACAGTGCTCACTCCATGAGGCGCGGCTTTGCCACGTGGGCGGCGAGCTCTGGCTGGGATATCAAAACGCTGATGGAGTACGTGGGCTGGAGCGATATGAAATCAGCGCTTCGCTATGTGGAGCCCGCTCAGCAGTTTGGTGGGCTCATTAGGAAGCTTGAAGGGTGATAAGGAGTGTGCAGCCACGGGTTTGCCCGCATGCCACTGCACGGTTCGCGTCGATCTGATGATTGCCTATAGGAGTTCGCGCACTGAAACTCGCGCCTGAAAAACGTAAAATTCTTCGAGAACTTTTGAAAGCTTACGATCAAAGGATGTGGTTTTTGGTTTCGTATGCTCAAGATGCTGAGCTACTTAAATATGACCCAGCTTATGCGACCACCAATGAAAGCATCCGGCAGCTTGGTGCCAAAGCCCTAAGAGAGCTTCAGGCTCAGGTATTGGCCAATGACGTTGAGATCCCCGCCTTTGCAAAAGCAATAGAGGTAGGCGAGTTGAACCTGAAGAAGATAATCGCCCACCAACCAAGGCGTGACGTCCGGTGGCACCTCAACAATGCGCGCCACGAAGTGCTGAGTGAAATGAGGAATGATTGGGTGAATGTACGGATTAACATCCAATACATCCATCCGGATGCATGACCAAGCATTTCCTGGCTGGCAGGCGAGATGGCCTGAGATGGTCAAGCCGCACCCTTCGCATGGGGGTGAGCCGGTGACAATTCTCTCCTTCACCGCGCTAAGCGAGGAGATTTTCCAATCTCGACCAGGCAACCCCAGAAGCGGCTGCCGTTGAACCTTTTAAGTAAATCTACTGTGTCGGCGCGGTTGGCCTGGTTGGCGCCGAGCTCTCAGTATCACCATCCAGCCTGAATTAACCCTTTTCGTATCAATGACTTAAAGTGTCCGCACTCCGTGACGATAACTCCATAGGATCATCACTCTTAGAGATTTTTTTATGGTAAGCAAATCTAGCCCCGGAGATCGCCTGGGCGAAATAGGGAGCAGGATCGCGGGCGCCTTCCAATGGGTCTGTAAGCAATTGGGCAGCAAATTGGTGCTTAGCATCCTCACATTGGTCGCAACAGCAGGGTCTACGGTGGCAGCTTTCTTCACTTGGCAGGCCGCACTAGCTGCCAACAGTGTATCTGCAGCGTCACAGGCTCTCGCCCAGAAGGTCTACAACGACCAGATTGTCATGGGCCGTCCCTCTATCTCAGTGTTGTCCGGGGAGACGATAATCTCCGGGGTTATAGTGGACGGTCGTCGAGAGGAACAGCCGGAGTTCACGGCCACTGTGGTTCTTAGAAACTCTGGGCAACTGGCTGCGCCTCGAGCATGGGTGGCACTAGCATCCGAGTCTTCGTTTGGGGAGCAAACTCCTGCAATACTAGTAAGCTTGCCCAAGGACATAGATGTCCCAGTGAGATTCAACCTCAATTCTGAACCCCGAACACTCCGTGGCGATAGCGCATGGTTTGCCGCGGTCATCTACGAGGATGAACGCCCTACGCTCATGACTGCCCCCGGCACGCCATCTACGCCGATGAAGATGAGCTTGGTGTGCTCACAACCTGCGGTATACAAGATAAATACTTGGCCTAAAGACCCTAGCCAAAACCTAGCGGTACGGGTGTTCTCCTCGGGCTCGCCGGTTGTAGCTAACCCAAATCCGCAGGATGCATTTGAGCGCTCCACGGCCTCGAGAATCAAGGCAACGAGCGACCGCGTGCTTCAATCCGCTCGTGCCGCGGGGGCCTGCAGCGAGGTATCGAGACATCTTTCCGTCAAGGAATGAGCCCGATGAGCTACATCCCTGGCAGGATCATCACTCCTTGCAGGTGAATCAGCCAAATCAAGATAATTCCTGACAGCCGTCAGCACTTTTACCTAGCGTGGCGCAGTGGCATCATTGGTAACCCCCCCTCAGGATGGTTATCACGTGCAAAAGCTTATGGAAGCGCGGATCAAGGGTGCCGAGCAGCTGAAGGATCCGGCACACGTGCGTTTTGCGATACTTGGGATTTTCCGCATTGCGATGCAGCACGCCTGCGTCACACTTGGTGAATGGGTCGCGCAGGCGCTGAGGGAAGACAGCTCTCGCCTGTCCCTGCTGACTCCTGTAGACCTTGGCGCTTTCAAGCAACCTGCTGATGGCACCTTGGTAAGCTTGCTATCGCAACTTGTCGTTGCAGCTGAGAACATTGGTTGGAAGTCTGTAGGTCGGCACTACTGGGAAAAGGCTGAGGTTTCGCCAGAACTTCGCCCCCTCGTAGGTTCTGCACGTGCGAACCTTGAAAATGTGCTCCACAAGTTCGTACAAAGTCGCAACGACGGCGGTGAGGGTCATGGTCTACCTGGTGGCTGGACGCCGGCGACTGATGTCGCTATTGCCAGATTGATGTTGAAGGGTATCGCCAACTTCCTCCCGATTATCGTCAAGGGCGACGACACGCTGTATTTCCCTACGCTCGGTGATCGCCCTCCGGCCCCGATCACTACGCTGCGTTTGAGTGACGGCAATCCTATCTGCTACCGAAATCTGCGCCGAGCATCAGCCGGCCGGCTGCAAGTGGACGCGCAAGTGCAGACAACACTGCTCTCCCGCGGCGAAACTACTTACGAGGTCGAAAACGTGCTGTTGGGTATCCCGCAGCCAACCACGCCCGAGTATCAGGTTTCCGAGCCCACTTGGTCTGACACGTGGCGCCCGTTCGTCCATATTCCCGAACGACTTGCCAGCGAAACAGTGTTTACCGGCCGTAGTACAGAGATCACCGCCCTGTGTGAATGGGCTGATGACGCTGACTCTCGAAAATGCATGGTTTGGGGGGACGGAGGCGTTGGTAAAACCACCATGGTCGTGGAGTTTCTACACCGCTGGCTTGAAGGTAAAACTGATATTCAATGGCGCCCCGAAATTATCACCTTCTACACGGCCAAAAAGACAAGATGGGGATTGAGCGGCCTCGAGCAGATCTCCGTCCAAGAGATCGGTGTTGCAGACGTGGTGCTGGATATCGCACGCATGCTAACCACCCCGAAGCTTGATCGATCGTGGTTCGAGAAAGACCCCAAAGAAGTTGTGCAGAAGCTTGGCACGCTCCAGTCGGAGCTTGAAATCACCCGTGACAACCACCTGATCATCCTTGACAACACAGAGACGATGGCGAACAACGACGCAGACGTCCGGGCACTCGCGACTCAGGTCAACGAGCTGTCCAGGAGGATTGGGCGCGTCATATTGACGTCGCGTCGACGTGAGCTGATCGAAGCCCTTCCCGTCCAAACCGAGAACTGGGACGACGACGAAGGCGCGGAGTTCCTGCGGAAGCGAGGCGCTACCCTCAGGTGTAATTCTATTGCACAGGCTGGAGTATCAACCCTTAAGCGCTACTCGAGGCAGTTGATCAGCAAGCCGATCGCGCTAGAGGTCTTCGTCCAAGCCGCTGCCAGTCAGAACAACGGTCTTGAGGCGGCGTTCCAGCGCGTGCAAAAGATGCAACGCCAAGATCTGGGTCAGTTCCTCTACGAGGACGCATGGGGGCGCCTGACATCTGATCTGCGTCGAGTTCTCCTGCTGATGAGCCGCTTGGGTGATAGCCATGACCAGTACCTCTTCCAGCTCTGCTGCCAGCGTGTGGGGGTAACGGTTGCGGCCGCAAGTGAAGCAATTGAGGAAAGCCGTGGTATTGGCAGCTTCTCGCGCATTGAGGGTGCATCTCAGATCACGCTGAGCCCAGAGTTTTACAACTACTGTGTCGAGCGGTACGAGATCACTGACGGCAAGCGTGAACCCACAGATGATGACGTGAACTGGGTCAAGCATCGCTACCAGCAATTCCTGACCAGCGCCGAAGCCAAGGTCAATGATCGTGCCCTACAGGCATTCCGCACGCCAGCTGCCCGGGCCGCCTGGAAAAGCTTTAACGAGGGTAATTATCCCGAAGCCTGCAATTACTACGAGACCGCAGTGCTAGAAGATGCCGAAAACGGCTGGTTGTTCGACCGTTACGCCTACACCCTGATGCGCACGCGCCAGCTGGATGCCGCGCTGGAGCAGTCGCGTAAGGCTACCCGCCTCCTCCCCGAAGAGGCTGATACCTACTTCACCCGGGGGATGATCGAAAGCCGGATTGGTGATATAGCGAACGCAGTGGAGCATCTCGACAAAGCTGAAGCGCTTGGTAAGTCCAAGCACCTATGCGAACTGCAAAAAGCATACGCGTACATCAATGCCGAGCCTCAAGATCTAATCGCTGCACAGGGATGCGTTGAGCGAGCGCTTCGTTTGGCACCAAAAGATCGCTTCTACAGTCGTTTCATGGAAGAGGTCACTCGCCTTCAACGCCGCGTGTATTGAAATGCATAACGAAAAGGCCTCCATAATGGAGGCCTTTGTTACAGCCCGAATTTCGCATTCTATGACTGGGTCGTGTCCGAGCTTTAAATCAAAGGCCAACAGAATTAATAACCAGATTGGAGGCGTGCATGAAAATCACTAGAATACCTTCGGAGCTTTCCTGGATGTTGAGAGTGCACGACCTCGATACTCGTGGGGAGTGTTATTTTAACTCGGGGTCACTTGTGATCCTCTCTGCCTTCGAAAACAAATTTTCGACTTGGCTGAATAACAACTCATGGCAGATTACATACATCCTTGGAATACTCACGCCTCCGCCTCAAGATGAAAAACTTGGGATAAGTTACGACACATCACCAGAGCCGCATGCCTGGATCGAGGCCAAGGATAAAGATGGTAATATTTATTGGTGGGATCCAGCACTGCAACAAAACTCGCGTGTGTGGGCTGCGCGCCACAGGGATTTCATGTATGACAAACGCCATGAAATGAATGCGGAGCAAATAAAATTGTGGTTTAGTGAGAATTATAAAGGAGCAGAGTTTACCGATTATGGCGTGCCGGAATGTGACTGCAGGTTCCCTAAAATTGATCTTGAGGGCAGAATTCTATAAAAACCGTTACTTTGAGTGTGCCGAGCAATACTAGTGAGGAAGCCCATAATCACTGGCGTTTGGTCTTAAGACCGTCTGCTCAGAGACTAATCGTTCCCGTAGTCTGGTTCGTACTCAATCTCTCGCTCATCCTGCTCTACGTACTCTTCATCGAAGCCTGCCGCCTTCATAGCCTCGGCACCCTCCAGGTGCAAATCACACGTTGGGCAGTAGAACTCGACGGGTGTGGAGTACCGCTCAACCGTTTCGCACCCACTTTCATGATCCTGCTCGATCACTTCCTCGTGGATGCGATCCCCCCCTAGGAAGGATTTGCTTTCACATGCAGGGCACGGGACGTCCCAGTGACTATCCAAGTGGTATCTGAAGGCCCCTCGATACGTCCACCACTCCAAGCTCTGGGAATGCTCTCGCAGTTCCTTGATCTCTTTAGGAGAGCGCTTTTTCGGCTTCTGCTGTGATGAACCAGGCACCTCATCAGGTTTTTCAAAGGTTGCTCGGGCGTTTGCGATGCTTTGTTTGGCTGCCTGCACCTTGATCGTGTGGAAGTCCTTGGCAAGGGCTGCAGGGATTTTTGACTCACTGCCCACCCAATCCTCCAACTCCAGTCCCATGGATGCGAGGATGAGTTCTGAGGTTGTCCAGAACTCCCCCTCCCAGTCGCTATCCACGACGCCGGCGTATGCTGCTTGGCCCGAATGAAGTTCGGCATTTCTACGTGAAGAGATCAATTCGCATGACTTTGCATGCGGTGTGCCGAATTTTGCCACTGTGTGCTTCAGTCGTGCGAAAACCACGTGAGCACCAATGGTCTTCACCTTGGTGTCAGTTTCGACACCGCAAGCCTCCAAAAGGCTATTTGGATTGTCGGTTTCCACGACCAGGCAAGGATGAATCGCCGCAAGCTGAGCTTTACCCAGGAGTTCCAGGGCCAGAGCTGCCCAGATCTGATAGACCTCCGAATCCTTCGAGGCCTTAGCCTGCAACGCTCGCAAGGCGTAAAGCCGAGACTTCCCTAGCAGCGCCTCCGCCGAGATTGCTGATGGCACTTCCTTGCGCGGCTTTTTTACGTCACTTCCTGTGTTAGCCATGGTTGCCCCACTCCATTACACTGACCCTAAGGAGTTTCCGCTCAGTGCTTCCCTGTGCAGCTCCGCGGCGATGTAGAAAACGCCAGTTATCAAGCAGCAAGAATTTCCCGGCCTGCCAAGTGATTGCCTGTTCGTCTGCGGGCTCAAAGAGATCGATCGCGCGCACGATTTCCTGTGCGCCGGCATCCACTGGCGTCATGCAGCCAGGGTCGAACCTGTAGTAACGGTCAGAACTTCCTCGAGCCGCAGCGTAAAAGCTGTTTCCGCCATTGGTAACCCTGAAAACCGATGACCGAGCGCCATCTACATTCAATGGATCGAATGTACTCCCCTCGCAGAAGAGCGTTTGAGCAGTGCAAGGGGCGGCCTCCAAGCAACCCATAACGATGTACCGTGGCGGCGTACTCCAGTGGGCCCCGTCGGTATGCCATGGGAATGGGCTCAACCCATAGCGGACGCTGAGAGAGCGCCGGTTCGCAGATTGCCTATCAGTAGGAATCAGCACATCGACCAAAGGCCCCCGGCGTCGCGTTGCCTTGGGTTGTCCAAGGAGACAGGCAGTGTCGAGCGCAGCTTGCTGGATTACGGCGGCGCCATCATCCGGCAATTGAAAGGTCGCCCATCCGTTTGAGCTCAAAGCTGATAGGGCATTCTTGATTAGATGTGGCATTCGGCATTCTTGCGCAGCTGAGCTAACAACGGGGCCAATGAGCTTGATTCCCCTCCGTCGAGTCAGCGTAGTAGAAGCTGCATGGTCTAGCGCCCCAAATGCATAGGGGTATTCGCGGCAATCTGACACTACCCAGTCATCGACCCCTTAGGTAACGACTAGCTGCCTGTCACCTTCGCCTAGTTAGAGCGTTGAAAAAGGGACTTGGTGAGACGCTGATGCCGCACACCCGTAAAGAGCTCAATACCACTCGCGTCAGATCCTCGTTTTCTTCAACGCCAAGGTGCTGAACAAACCAGAGGTGATGATCAGTCAGCTTGCTAGCTAGGTGGATGTGGAGTCCAACACCATCACTGACCTCGCGACCATTGAAGTGATCGGCGCCCAGCTACGTGCGCTTGCTGCCATGGCTCGAGAATAATAAACCCGGGCTACCCAACCGAATTTTCCCCACGCAACTTACGGGCGCCTGACCGACCGATCGAGCGATGCCTGAGCATCTGTTAGGATTGATCACGGCGACGCCAACCTCGACTTGGCGGCACTGAGCAAGAATGCGGTGCGGCGAGGCGGAATAGACTGAGTCCCTTGCTGCTTGAGAAAACGTCTCGCCCGCCCCCATTCAGTAAAGGTGACCTCGAATTGAATACGAAGCCCTCCGCAGATTCCTACAGCCTCCAAAAGATCTTCAAAGAAGAAACGGAACAGTATGAATGGTCATCTCTGTTCGACTTCTCAAGGCTTACGGCTACCGATGCCGTCATCACCGAAAGGCCGGATGGGGACGACAGCTTTTCAACAACGCTTTGGAACTATTGTTTTCCACCCATAGCCTCGACCTCCCGGTGGCATTACACAAAACTCTCAACACTGCGAAGCATTGCCCAAACCAGGTCAATTCGATTGCATGCCATAGAGAAGCGCATGGGTGAAGGTGAACTCACTTCATTCGCAGGCCAGTTCGGACTCCTCGGCTACCTCACCCCTAAATCTGACGGTAGACGCGTGATTGATGACCTTGCGCGGGATCTGTTTTACCTGTCGCTGGCCTCAGGGGACGAGCCGGGCCCGCTCTGGTCGTTTGGAGAGGTGCGACTGCGACTGTTGATCGAGCCCGTCCTGCAGCGTGCGGAAATTCGACAAATCAGGTATAGCGAGATCGAAGTAAGTCATCCATTTCGGGTGTTCAAAAAGATTGCGTCCGATCGGTTTGATCGCTTTTTCACACCGAAGGGGGTGTCGCGCATTGGAGCGTTCGCCTTACCTCTTTACTTTGATGAAGAAGCTGAAGTACGGTTATTGGTCAAGAAATTTGGCGATGAGGACACTACAGAAGTGAACATCAGTGGCCAAGATCGGTACATTTGCGTACCGCTCGACAAGGAACACGATCGCGTGAAGATAAAATTGCTGGAGGTTCAGTGCAGCGATCCCACTGCCCATTCTGAGGTCGCTCAAATAGTGGCTTCGATGGCCGACCTGGGTGTGCAATTGACCGAATACACTGAACATCAACGCTAGCGGTATCTAGGAGCCGCGTAGTTATAGCCGCCCTGCGTGAGTCAAATTCACAGGACTATCTGCCTGATGTGATCGCTCAGGTTGAGCAGAGCTTTTCTCCTGAACGCGGCCGCACAACTGAGTGATGGCAACTCTCCTCGAGCACCTCAGATCAGCTACCTACCTGGAAACAGGTAACTGCACTATAGAGAAAGCCCCCGAGAGGGGCTTTAGCTAACTGCCGGGGCGTCGTGGTACTCGGCGAGCCCGGATGCCATCTCTAGGGAGTCAATGATGTCAGCTCTCGTTTGGAGAATTTTGTATCCCTTGGACGTGCTCGTGATGATGACATCAGCGTCTCTTAGCTATGCAACGCCACTCGACATCACCCGCTGCTTAGAGAGATCGCCCAAGCACCTCTAGCCCGAATGCGCAAGGATGTCGACAAACGGGATGTAATCCTTGGTCACGAGCTCACTCTGGAATTTTAGGTAATCCAGAATGCTGAGCTGCAGACGCTCGTCCTTTTCCTGCTCTCGGACGACCTGATGTGCGTCCTAGAACGGCTTGTGCTCTCGACGCAACTGGATCGAAATCATCTTGGCGCAGCCCGTTAGAGCGAAGACCACAGCGTTCAAGCTATCGAACCGTAATCGATAAACATAAAGGCAGCTTATCGGCTTTCAGGCACAGGTTGAAATTTGATTAGCGAATGGGAGTATTTCTCTCAAAAATAGTGGGTTACTAAAACCAATTTTGCAGCGTGCCAAAGCAAGTAGTTAAGGAAGCCTGTTGTGGCAACCCTAATGTAACAGCTGTCAGCATCGTACAACGGATAGACGCTAAAGTAGCGATAGCAAGGGCCGCAAGCGTTGCCGGATCGCTGGAAAAATAGCACCATCACTGAGAAGAGCACGCAGCCTGGTGCCATATCGACAAATCTTCACCCCGTCATTGCAACTATACCGTCAAACTTAGGGCATGGTGATCTCGGGAAAGTTTGCTTAGTATTCAGTACCCCTATGATTAGGCACGACCAACTCCGTTGTCCGGAGTTAATCAGATAAAGCTTTCTACCAAAAAATCACCCAATTACCGCAACCCTTCTGAGCGGGCGCCATGGCAGGGGCGAAGTTTTATTTATAACTTGACAAACACGCAGCAACGAACAAGTATTCAGGCGTGTCTTTCATTTTATTTCAAGGATCACCATGTCCCGTCTTGCCGAATTTCGTGCGCTTGAACAGAAGCTTGCCCAGCAGCTTGCAGAGCTCGAGAGCCTGAAAAATGATGATAGGCTGAAGCGCGAGATCGAGTTCGAGCAAAAGCTTCGCGGCCTTCTTGGTGAGTACGGCTACAGCTTGCGCAACGTCATCGACATCCTCGACCCTCAAGCGGCCACTCGCCGTGCTCCAGCAACCGCTGAGAGCAAAGGGGTTCGCAAGCCTCGCCAGGTCAAGCAATACAAGAACCCGCACACTGGTGAAGTCATCGAAACCAAAGGCGGCAATCACAAGCAGTTGAAAGAGTGGAAAGCCGAACACGGTGCCGACGTTGTTGAAGGCTGGTTGGCCTAAGTAATATCGCAAGAGCCCTGCTGAACGTTGCCGAGCCATTCTGTGGCTCGGTTTACTATGGCCGTCCGCAATGCGCCTCGACCACGCCAATGCAAATCGCTTGTTGACTAATCGCCGTTGCCTTGCGCACTATCCGACTGCACCTCCTGGCAACGGATCAATCATGATTCTATCTACCGACCACATGCAGACTGCCATGGGCCTCTTCGCCCAAGCATGCGCATGCGTGTCCGTTGCCAAGAAATCCAAGAAACAGCCGCTCATTTGACCGGGGCGCTGTCCCGTCAGATGAGCTGACAGGACAGATAGCGCTAGGTCTCCTCCCCGCTTGATTCCCTTCCCCTCCTCTGACGTCGACTAATCGGTCTGCTTGAGGAGTAATGCATGTCTAATTTCCGCGGTATCTGGGTTGCACTGGTCACACCTTTTCGTTCAGGGCAGGTCGACTTCGACGCCCTTCAAGGCTTGGCTAAAAAGCTCCTCGCTGAAGGTGTGAGAGGCCTCGTGGTATGCGGTACTACGGGTGAAGCAGCAGCCATGAGCAAAGATGAACAGCTCGAGACACTTGATGCAGTGCTGAAAGTCGCCCAGCCTGGCCAAGTGATCATGGGACTCTCAGGCAACAACCTGCAGGAAGTTCTGGCGTTTCAGCAGAAAATCCAGCGCCGCGACATCGCCGGCGTCCTTGTCCCACCACCCTACTACATCCGCCCCTCACAGCAAGGCATTGAGTCCTTCTTCCAGGCCGTAGCTGACGCATCATCGGTGCCAGTGGTGATCTATGACATTCCGTATCGGACTGGCGTGAGAATCGAGCGCGAGACGCTACGACGGATCGTGCGTCACTCAAACATTGCCGCAGTGAAAGACTGCACTGGAGATATCGAAACGACGATGGCGCTGATCGAGGATGGCCACGCCCAGGTGCTCACCGGCGAGGATATCCAGATTTTCACGAATCTTGCCCTAGGAGGCGCCGGCGCCATTTCTGCGTCAGCTCACATCCATGCCGATCTCTACGTACAACTGGTGCGCGACATGGACGAAGGAAACGTCGGTTCAGCTCGCTCCGTCTTCTATCAGCTTCTGCCCTGGATTCAGTCGGCTTTTGCGGAGCCGAACCCCGCCGTAGTTAAGGCAGCGCTCCATGTTCAAGGACTCATTGCCAATGAGCTTCGTGAGCCTATGCTGCCCTGCAGCGCGCCGACCACCGAGCGACTCCGGTCTCTCATCCCGCCCATAACGCCGTGATCGAACCCTGGCGGTGGCTTTTGCCGAGCCGCCGCTAGCCATCCGTGTTTCCCATCTTGGACTTGCATGCTGAAGCTGAAGGGCCTCAGGCATGCAAGGGTTGGATGCATCATGGCTTTTAGCTATTGTGCACAAGCTAATGCGTAGTAGCAGGCCTGCAAAACGGAATGACGTCCCCAGAAACGGAAAGTCCAAAATTGAGCACCTATGCCAAGGGAGAGCTCTTTGAGCAGAAGGTGTTCGATTACCTGTCAGGCGAGCTCGCTGCTGGCAGACTTCTCCTCATCCCTGAGTTCAGCACAATCCATCGCAAGAAGAAGTACTTCTCCCGAGACCGAGAAAGCTTCATTGTGTTCGACATTGCCATCGAGGTGCGCCTGCCGGACAGGGACACCCCTTCGGTGATCGTGTTGATCGAATGCAAAAATTACGATGGCACCATCCCGGTCGACGACGTTGAAGAGTTCAGCGCCAAAATCGACCAAGTCGCCAGTCATAACGGCAAAGGCATTTTTGTCTCATCCAGCGCTTTCCAAGCAAGTGCACTGAACTTCGCCAGGAATAAAGGCATGGGGGTAGTTCGTTATCTGGACGAGGGAAATTTCAAATGGGAGCTATCGCGTTCATTGCTTATGGGGGCTTTGACAGCCTCTGAGCGCAGGAGCGCCAGAATCCGCCACGCGCTGATTGAACCATCGTACGAGCCGGCAGTGCATAGCACCTATGCCGCGACCCCACTGGGCTTCACGAACTCGTGGGAGGGGATTATCCAAGGGACACTGTCCGATCCTGACGGCCAAGGTGAAAGATTTAAGAACCTGACACTCCCCCGGCCGACCTCTAGGCAACGGGTCGCTTTCCTGTCCGCACCCCAGATCGAAGACACAACGCAGGAATTGCTGCAAAGCATCGGGTACACCAGTGGACGAGTGAACCTGGGCAGAATCGCTGATCAAGAGCGAACGCGCAGCGGCTTGGAAGTTGTCTTCAGCGCAACATCCAAATCTGCCCTTGGTGGCATCTCGTTCAACCCACCGCAGATCCAAGTCTTTGCCGACGACAAGCATGAGCACATGGCAAGGTTCACCTTGGCTCATGAGCTGGGGCATTTCTATCTGGATCACGGTCGCTACCTGCAACGCGAGCTACTCCAGGCCCAGGATCTCGACTCCCACCAGACCACCCGTATGCCTAGCGGAGATGTGGAGCGCCTTGAATGGCAAGCTAACGCCTTCGCCGCCTACCTGCTCATGCCTGAGCAGGAATTCCTAAAACGGCTTGCGCGGCTTGCCGTAATTCACAACATTCGCAACCGCGGACACGGATTCCTCTATCTCGATAGTCAGCCCGTCAACTGTCAGCTCGTCCACTATGTGTCGCACGACTTGAGCGAACACTTCAATGTGTCCATGACCGCCGTACGTTTGCGCTTGAAGAGCCTAGGTCTTCTCGTGGACGCCACCTCAATGAACGGGCGAGTGCCCTCCATCAACCAGATTGTCAGCAGAAGACGCAGGTGATAGTCTCGCCGCGCAAGGTGCTCGGTAGGCGCCTGCAGTCCACGCCGCGTAGCTTAGGCACTATCGTGACAGTTGAAACACCCCGACCTGAATGTCATCAGGTTGCCTTGTAGTGGACGCCAGGCACGTATGCAGGAGCTGCACAATGCAAGTTACCTACAGCCACATCAAGCAAGTCAAACGTGTCGCGAAAACACTGAAAGACACGTACCCCTCCCTCAAGCTCGGTCAGCGTCAAGACAAGGCTGCCATCCAAGAGCTGGGCGTCAGGAACTACCATGAAGCGACCCGCCTGTATGACCAATGGCTCATGCTTCACGTCCATACCTCCCCTGATTCCGATAGCGTGAGCAAATGCTCGTTCTGCGAGTTCAGCTTCGCGGCTGACCTCAAAGAAGATCGCGAAGCCCACCGAGAGGTTCATGAGCGCTTCCATGAGGCGAGCGAAGCTTTGAGCTACAGCCCTGCCCACTATGCTCAACGCGAGATCATGAAGCGTAAAGGCCATGAGCAAGCGCTCTCCGCAGAGCCCCTTGAAGCACGGCTGGAGGGCGTGTTGTTGCTGCTGCGCGGATGGTTTGATCGCTCGCTGTCGAAGGCGATTCACAGGGACTATTGGCGTAAGCACCCCTCGTTCGACCTCTATGTGTCCATGATCCAAGACACCCTCTCCAGCAACTACGCTGAACTAAAAGGTGTCCTCAAATCCCGCTATGGATACAAACCAGGCGAAATCGCTGCGGGTGACAGTAACTGGTATCCGAAGGCTCGCTAATTAGTGAGCTAGGCCTCATCTTATCGATGAGGCTTTTTAGATTTACATTAGTCAGATACAGATTCCGTGATCAAGGCGCATGAGCCATTTATAGATTACTGAATACCCTGACGGGGTGGACAGTAGGAAGCATGGGGCTTGATCGCAAAATTCTACTTTTGGAGTTTTCATCCAATCAGCACTGAGCGTGGAGTTACCAAAGACCTGGTTTGCAACCCAACATATCTGCTGGTACCGAGCAATGAAACTGCGATGATCAAGACTCCAGCAACTGATCACTTCAGTGTTGCATGGCGCTACGATCTCAAGCATGCTCATGCTTATACCTCGGGATGAGTAAGGCCCATACTATTCCGGTTGAATCTCTTCACTCGCTTGTTTCGTTACTCGTTCGCCATTAAAAAGGGCACGTGCAAAAGGTGGATCAGGACGAACCCTGTGCGACGATTGCCTTGGCGAACTCAAGCAGGTTCTGAAACCGCCCCGCCCCTGAGCGATCCAGATGTATACCCATAATTCCGCAAGCGCGCGGCCCCTGTTCGTCACATTTCTTTGAGTCACCCACCATGAAGACCCGTCCATGTTTCGGATCGATTACGTTCCCGGGTTCAATACCAAGCATTGAACAAACACTTCGGTAAATGATTGGATCAGGCTTCATCACGCCGCACTCTGCGCTAAGAGCATAGGCATCAAGGCCCGGAAGCAAGCGCCGTACCGCTTTGCAGTAAGGCCCTGCCAGATTGGAACATACACCAATTCTAACGCCCGATGCTCTGAGTAGCTCAATCGCGGCCCAGGCGTCACCGAACACCTGGATCGACTGCAGCTCGAGCTCAAGAGCATCTTTCAGTACAGCCAGATCTCCAGAGCCCAGGTGGATTCCAAGGGCCTCCGCGGCTTCGTGGAGCTCAGCGTCATGGGTCATGATCCATTCAAGGTCGTTCGAGGATGCCGCGCGGCCTTGCCTTGCACCTAGGCGCAGTAGCTGCCGGTACGGATTCTGACGATTCCGAATCTCGACAAGTGTGCCGAACACGTCAAATATCACAGTTGCGATCATCAACGCTTCCTAGAAGATTTGAGAATAGATCATAGCCGATATTAAGATTCTGCGACTAGCGCACGATAACGCCATGCTGAGCCAAATCACTAACCAGCGTCTTACGACGCAACATACGCGGAATTTTGAAGACAGCCCTATAACTGTAGAAAAGCGCCATTGGAATAAACAGTAGACCGAGACCATAGGTAGCAGTCGCAATAATAACCCCTGCAGGAACCGCGGCCACAGCCATCATAACTCCTTTCAAAACGCTAGACCTTGTCACCAGCTTCATATGATCAAGATCATACTCCACTTTCCCATCCGGCTTCCCGACTGCAACTAAAACGATAGACTTCTTGGTCAGGTGCTTGAAATACCAAATTCGCGGACTATCAGTCATCATGGCGCCATGGCGTTTGAGGTAGTTGAGCATCACAACCTCTTGGAAGTGAAACGTAGTTCCTAGGTCATCTTCGCAGCGAACCGTGTCATAAAGCGTATCAAGATCGGCACTAGCTTTGACATTAAAGTTCTTGACAATCAGCGTTTGTTTCTTGAGTTCGGACATGCATCTTCCTTAGGCGCACTAATCTACTAAGCGGCAGCTAAATCACCCTAGCGGCCACAAAATTGAGGCGAGCGAAACCCGTGATTCGAATCAATCGTATGAATCGCCCACCCTGGTTGAGCAAGGGAGGTCAAGTTAAACGCGGTTACCCTTTATCCTTAAGCGAGCGTGGTACTGGTCGGCTGTGTGCCCATCTCGCTTGTAATCACGAAGTGATCGTTCCCGCTAACACTACGCATGAGCTTGAACCCAGCCCTCTCCTCTACAAGCTGCAAAGGGGGTGTAGCAACGGTCATTCCATTCGCGTTGACGCCAGATAGATCGCTAAAGACCGTGGCTGCATATCGCTGGCCAACGCGCCCATCCTGGGACAAGTACGCATCAACGATGACGCCCCAGTCCTCGCGCTGTGCCCGAACGACTTCCAAGGGCACATCCGTCTTCAGGAACGTGCCTTCTCGGAGTTCAAGAAAATTCAGGGCTTTCGCAGAATCCGACATCAAATTTCGTAAGCGCTCCATGAACCCCACATTCAAAGCGCTTACCTGATCCCCGATGCTGTGCTCCCGATTTCTTTCTGGAGTTCGCCGACCATGATGCGACCCGACGCCAAAGTCGAAAAAGTGTACCTCTACCCCAAGCCCGTCGACTTCCGAAAGTCCATCGATGGCCTGGCTGCGCTGGTCGAACTCGATATCAAAGTGGCGGTGTTCGACCCGGTGCTTTTCGTCTTTCTCAACAAGCCGCGCAACCGCGTGAAGATCTTGTACTGGGAACGCAACGGCTTCTGCCTCTGGCTCAAACGCCTGGACTCCGAACGGTTCAAAACCTCACCCGATCCGACTGACGTGGCCATCGTACTGACCGTTCAGGAACTGAACTGGCTACTCGACGGCTTCGACCTCTGGCGCAACCGTCCGCATCAGGTTTTGACGCCTCGTTACGTCGCCTGATTCGGTATAATCCGCGGCATGATTTCCATGCCCGAAGACCTCCCTGACGATCCTGTTCTGCTCAAGCAACTGCTTGAGCAGATGATCAACGAGCGCGCGTCCGACAAGGGCAAGATCGTTCATCTCGAAGAGGAAGTTGCGCTGTTGCGCCAGCGCCTGTTCGGGCGCAAGACCGAGCAGACAAGCGATGCGGCGACGCCACAGTTGCCGCTCTTCGACGAAGCGGAAAGCCTGGCAGAACCCTTGGATGAGGCTGGCGATGAAGAAGTCGTTGCACCGACCAAGCGCCGTGGTAAACGCAAACCACTGCCGGCTGATTTGCCGCGTATCGAGGTTGTCCACGAACTGCCCGAGCATGAGCTGACGAGCGCTTGTGGCTGCCGCAAACATGCCATCGGTGAAGAGGTCAGCGAACAGCTTGAAATCGTCCCGATGCAGATTCGCGTCATCAAACATGTTCGCAAGGTGTATGGCTGCCGCAACTGCGAGTCAGCGCCCGTAACGGCGGACAAGCCTGCCCAGGTGATCGAGAAGAGCTTGGCTAGCCCGAGTGTGCTGGCCATGCTGCTCACCACCAAATACGTAGACAGCTTGCCGCTTCATCGCTTCGAAAAAGTGTTGGGGCGCCACGGTATCGATATCTCGCGCCAAACCTTGGCACGCTGGGTGATTCAATGCAGCGAGCACTTCCAACCGCTGCTGAATCTGATGCGCGAAAGCCTGTTGAGCAGTCGGATCATCCACTGTGACGAAACACGTGTGCAGGTGTTGAAAGAGCCGGGTCGTGAGCCCAGCAGCCAATCCTGGATGTGGGTACAAACCGGCGGCCCACCTGATCGCCCGGTGATCCTTTTCGACTACGCCACCAGCCGAGCGCAGGAGGTGCCGACGCGCCTGTTGGATGGCTATCGCGGCTATGTCATGACCGACGACTACGCCGGTTACAACGCGCTGGCCGCGCAGGACGGTGTGGAGCGATTGGGCTGTTGGGCGCACGCACGCCGCAAGTTCGTCGAAGCGCAGAAAGTGCAGCCCAGGGGTAAAACCGGGCGCGCAGACATCGCCCTGAATTTGATCAACAAGCTGTATGGCATCGAGCGCGACCTTAAGGACGGCAGCGATGAAGATCGTAAGGCTGCCCGCATGGAGCGCAGCCTGCCATTGCTGGCTCAACTGCAAAGCTGGGTAGAGAAAACGCAACCTCAGGTCACGATGCAGAATGCCTTGGGCAAGGCCATCGGCTACTTGGCCAGCAACTGGAGCAAGTTGGAACGCTACGTCGAGCACGGCTGCTTACCGATCGACAACAACGCAGCCGAGCGAGCGATCCGCCCGTTTGTCATCGGCAGAAAGAACTGGTTGTTCAGTGACACGCCCAAAGGTGCCACTGCCAGCGCACAACTTTACAGCTTGGTAGAAACGGCCAAAGCCAACGGCCAAGAACCCTATGCGTGGCTGCGCCACGCACTGGAACGCTTGCCGCATGCGGCCTCAGTGGAAGACTACGAAGCGCTGCTGCCGTGGAATTGCACACCTCAAATACATAGCTGAGTGCTCTGCCCATCGTTGGTTAGGTGGGGTTCATGGAGCGCTTACCAAATTTCAATCTCAAAGAATGGGTCAAAACCGGTGCTCTCCCCAGGGTAGCCACCGGGGTTCGACACTACCCTGCAGCCCGTCAACTCAACATCTGTAGCATCATGCGTGTGACCAAACACCCACACATTGGCCTTTTCGATCAGGTGCGGCCAGTCGTTCGCGTACGCAGCAATCAGATGCCCCTCATGCTTCTCATCGATCAAAATGGGGGAAGGTGCATGGTGGGTCACCACCACTGTTTTGCCTTCAAATGGTCGAGCAAGCTCTTGCGTGAGCCATTTCTTGGCAATGTGATTACGGCTGGCCAAGTCATCCGGCCTCAACCGTCTGTAGCTCAAATCGGCCCTGATGTACTTGAAGTCATTCATGCATTCCCTGGCAGCCCTGCTAGCCGCGAGCGGATCGCCTGTTGAGGTGAAGTCAGTCCAAGCAGTACTGCCAAGAATTCTCACATCACCGAGCGTCAGGGTTTCGTTCTCCAACACGTGGACATGGCCGGCCGCGGCGTCCTTCATTTTTCGCAGAGTCCGATCGATGTGGCCATCGTAGTACTCGTGGTTCCCTACGACGTACGCGACTTGGCAGGCAAAGGTCTCGTTCGCCCAATGGACGCCTCTGGCCTTTTTGTTGATGTCGCCCGCGAGGATTACCAGATCAACCCCAGCATCAAGGGGCGGCGGGTCGAAACGGCGGAACTCGGCGTGGAGGTCTGAGTAGATTCTGATTCTCAAAATGCTGACCTTGAGGGTTTAGCTATAAATTGATGCAGACCGGGTTACAGAGCGCACGCGTGCCTGAACTACCGGTTAATGGAGCGGAAGCATCCCACCCTTCACTACCTCGAACATAACAGCGCACCAAGCGTGCCGGATAGTTCATTTCACAGCACTATATTGCATGGAGTCGAACCGCGCAATATGGCTTTATCCTCGGCTTTGGGTGTTCCAAATGTCGTTGAGAGAACCGCTGGCCGCCGTCTTGAGGCTGACACGCACCGCCCGGCATCTGTCCCAGGAAGACTTTCATGGCCGGGTCGAGGCGCGTCATATGAACAATATCGAGCGCGCGAAGAGCAGCCCTACCCTGTCCTCGCTCGAGGACATCGCCATTGCATTGGACGTTGATCTTGTAGCGCTCGTGGCCGTGGCCAGCGCTCATGTCCGAAGCCAGACCCCAAAAGAATTTTTGAAAGACTTGGCCGGCGAGATCACCAAGCTTGAGAAGCTAGGTGTCCTGGGCAAGCTCGACGGCGAGTTCACCGACGGCAAGCTTCAATCAGTGCACGGTCGCATTCGACTAGGCGCTGCCAATCGAGCGGCGGTGCTCCAGTGCAAGGCTGAAGGAAGGACGCAGAAAGAGACCGCGCAGCTTCTGGGACTCGCAAAGTCGACAGTGAGCAAGCTGTGGAAGACGCCAGAAGCAGTTTATGTCAATAAGGGCGCTTGACCCCATGCTATGGTACGGGTCACCTTGTGAACCCCTTATAGGGATTAGCAGGTGAGCACAGCCAAAATACAAGCACGCAAACTGGTGATAGCACATGTCAGAACGCTCGGGCTCAGACGTCAGAGAAGGTGACAACACCGGAGTCAACGGCACTATTGAAGCGACCTACTACACGATCTAACATCCGGACAAGCTGGCTTGAATTAATTACTTGGAAACTATCAAGCTCGCTGAGCATTGAATAATCCCAATCATAAAAAAGATGCGCTATAAGCATACCAGCCTTTGACCAGTCGAACGTATTAGGTCTAGGATATTTGTATGTTTCAAGAGACAACTGGTATCTATCAACCTCAAATTTTCGCCTCGCCAAAGGTATGTCCCCTGACGCACTCCTGTACAATTTTTTGGCTGCTGTTGGCCGAGCCATTTTTTCCTGAAACGCCAGCTGTGCAAGGTAGTGCAGTTTGCAAGGTGGCAAGCCATAGCTAAAGCTGTACGAAATGATCATACCAGTCGCGCTGTCGATCAAGAAACAGACTGGCGTGAGAGCGTAGTTGTTAGCGTGCACCGTACGGATGCGCAAACTAGAAACCCAGTAAAGGGGTAAGAGATATTTATACACGCTATTACTCCCACCCTTTCAAAGAAGATACGCCCAACAAATCAGTGCTGTACACCTGCAGCATCGTACGAACGCCCTGCGACAAGTCAAGTCGTCGCCACAATGAAGATCCCGAGGTGCTCAAATATAAGTCATGATCTGGCCGAGCATCCGTGGCCTGCTCGTCGGTAATCCACCCCAATAACAGGCCTATGAGGTAAAAAGCCCGAGCGCGGGCGATCGCCGTGACGCGCAATGGCAACTGATGAAACAGGGCAATTCCATTTGTATTATCAAATTCACTACTCGACTGAACCCCGAATTTCAGCACTGACGTGTAATTACCCATGACCTCGGCCCTCAGTGAAAGGCGAAGAAGCGTCAACAGAAAGTTTTCAGCGCTACGCTGTACTGCCTGATCGTGACAACCTTTCATTAATTTATATGCGCGTTCAACGACCATCCTGCCAAGTAGCTGCACTGCACTGTCCTTCTCGAGCCATTTCGTTTCGCGCTCCAGCTCATGACCACGAGCGCTGTCGTACTCGAAAACATCCATCGCAAAATCCACTGAGTCATGCAGAAAATTTCCAGCGCTACGCAGTACACAGCCATGCACCTGACAAAACGGCTTCAATAAGTATCGCCAGCTTTTGAGATACACTGGAAAACCCGTTGCCGTCACCGATTCCTCCATGCAAGTAAGGCAGTAATCTGATCTAAAGCAGATCGGTATGATTTGAGCCTCAGAGGGACGGAATGTGGATTCGATCCACTCCATCGAGATCTCATAGCATTCTGCAAAGGCCTTGACCCCTGGTAGACTGAAGTCAAAATCATAGTCTTTACCTCTGCCTCCTAGCGCTTCGATGTAGGGTGCGCGTAGCGCTGAGCTTCCCCACGCGTCGGATGGCATACCCCAAAACGCTCGCACTTCAGGCTCAGGCTGGACTTCACGCACTCTGTACATCCAGGATGAAAGCGTTTCATCAGGATAAGGCTCAGGATAAAGTTTAGAATAAGGGTTAGGAGAAGGCCCCGGGTAGATCTCAGGTGTAGAGAAACTGGAGGACATAATTTTCGTACTCATTTAAATCATTCGTCGTGCTGAGCGCCGCCACTGCGCCTTGCTGGTGAAGGAAGCGCTCAACTAGTTTTAGCCTGAGTGACCTATTGACGTCCTGAATGTCTAAGCCAAATTTTGGCTCTGGCACTCTAAGGCTTTCTGCAGTAAGGCTGAGCGAGTACTCATAATTCAACCTCCCCCATAATCGATTCACGAACTCATGGTATTCTTCATCTGTCAGTCGCTGCCTAAATGTGTAGCGGCGCCAACCAAGCCGAAAGTACCTGTCGAACCTTTTCTGCAGTAGAGCACTGCGCGTTGAAATTACAAACTTGAGATCTCGAATTTCTTCTGAGAGAAGACGAATAACACCGAAAACTGTATCATAGTCATCAATGTCACTCGCCAAGACATCTAGATCATCGACCAAAATCATTTTTTGAGATGAGA
Source organism: Pseudomonas sp. NBRC 111127 (assembly GCF_001320345.1). Lineage (NCBI taxonomy): Bacteria > Pseudomonadati > Pseudomonadota > Gammaproteobacteria > Pseudomonadales > Pseudomonadaceae > Pseudomonas > Pseudomonas sp. NBRC 111127. The sequence continues at coordinate 22,351 of NZ_BCBD01000081.1, forward strand.
GCGTCAAAGTCCGTACCAAATTTGGCGCCAGCACCCTTTTTTTGGGATGGTACTTACGTCTGACATGGAATGCATCGGACAAATGATCCAAAAATTCTGATCCGCCAATGTACATATCACCCTGCAGTAGCTGAGTGCTACTGGGGTGGCGCTGATGCAGCGTTCTGAATAATGTCGTGATGCCGCATCCTGAAACACCATCCAGCAGCATCACGCTTGACTCTGTATTTGTTTCTGTATTTGCCTCTGCATTTGATTGAGGGGGTAGGTTTCTGGGCCAGATGGATTGCTCTAAAGTGTTCATCATGACCAGCTGTTCCGTTGAAAAATACGGGAGGACGAAATCGTCCTCCAATACTTCTAGAGCTAGAGCTTTAGCTTGAGAGGGCGTCATTACGCGCAGTCCTTCTCCATACTCACGTCGTGCAGGCCCTGCAAACTCGTTCCCAATTCCATCGCCATGATGGCTTCCACGTCACGGACATGCTTGAGCGTGATGCGTTCGGTACCGTCTGCGATTGCAGCCCAAGCCGATGCCTGCAGAATCTTGACGATGTTGTCGGTGATCCCCAGCGACTTCTCGACAATGGCCAAGCAGAGTTCCTGGTCACGAAAGTCCGTCGGCTTTTTCAGGGGCAGCCGGTGGATATAGCTGAACACGAAGTTCCGAACATCTTGGCCATTCGACCAAGTCTCCAAGTCGTGAACTGCATAACGACGCGCGAGTTGCGGATCCTCCCTTAAGAAGCGGGCGGCGTCAGGCACACCAAAGGCGAATACCGAAAGGCCATAAGTGGAACCGGAAAGGTTCTTCAACAGCGACAGGTTGACCTTTCGCTGGAAAGGCGAGAGTGTAAGCGCATCATGCACCTCATCAATGACAATGGCTTTGATGTTCTGGCTTTTGATGAGATGCTGGAGATCCGGACTGATCCTACGGGACTGGCGGGCTCTGCGGCTCGTGTCCAACCCCATCTCGGCAAGTATCAGCTCCTTCAGACCCATGTTGTCCGCGTTTTGGTGCATCGTCACGGTGACAATTCGGTTCACAGAAGTGATATTCCTGCGTCCAAGCTCCTCGATCATGCTCGTCTTTCCGACGCCCCCCTTACCCAAACACAGCAAGCAGGGGGCAACAACCTTCCTTGGCATGGACATGATCATGTCCATCTTTTTGAACAATCGCTCGGCGGAGGGGTGCGGAACGAAAAAATCTTTCAGGCAGGACATAGCCCGATCATGATCGCTCAGTTCAAACAGTTGGTGGCAGCTGCAGTGCACATGAGAAAGATCCATAATTTATCTCCACATATAATATATAAGACGTATTGAGGATAAAAAGACACACTAAAGCCTCAGCTATATCTTTGAGCTGAAGTTTTGGTCGTGCCGATTAGTTAACAGGCTTGTTATTGTGGCGTTTTGTAGCGCCTTGGCAGATGCGTTGCTTAAATGCTGGCTGATTTTTATTCTGTATCCAACCAACAGCATTATCTGCGCAAGCAGGCCGAATGGTGATAACCACGATCTTAAGCACCCTGCTTGCAGATGTATAAGTTGGAAAGTAACTATTGTGGTTTCTTTACCTCACTCTTGTTTATTGGATCTGTGATTTCGAGCCTGATGTTGAATTCAGGGACTGGGTTTGGGGTGAGTCTTGGCTGGATCTAAGTCTGAGGCGAGTCTCAGTCGCTCATAAGGTCAGGCCAGCTTCAGTAGAGAGTCGGTGGCGCATCAAAGTCGATCTGCTCTGCCGTGCCGCTCCTCGAAAAGCCCTGCCAGGAACGCTCCGCGGCCTTTCGTTCTCCCCCGACAGCTCGAAGTGCCGCACGCCCTTTCCGAACTTTTGAAACCTCGGGTTTAGGAGTTGTGGCGTTTTCGGGCTTTCTGGGGGATGCGATGCTGGCGGGCTTGGCAGTTGCAGCATTGTCAAGGAAGGTATCCAAGTGTTCCGTTTGATCCGTAAGCTCAGGTTCGGCTTGCGTGTTGACTTGAGACCTGGAATTAAGCGACTCGGTATAATTCCGCTGATCGCGTTTGCCCGCCGCTTTGGCAGCTTGGCGCTTACTTTGAGCCGTCCGCCGGTACTCTTCTTGGACGATTGCATTGCCCAAAGCAAGAGAAGCGGTAGCATCAGCAGAGTAGGTGCCATCCCGCTCACCCTTCTCCTGCCGCTCAACCCTGTACAGGGCATAGTCGTGGCTACGCCGCATTTGATTTCTGTACTCTGGTACACTTACGTAGGTACCATCTCCTTCAAGATCTACGAATATCTTCGAAAGATCATTTGGGTCGTACTTAACTACCAGCTCTTCTCGCACTTTGTTCTGCAGGCACGGTGCATAGTAGAATCGCCCGTGCATTTCGATCCCACCTGCGCGGATGAGCTTCGGCCGTTCTGGGTAAAGTGCGTACCGAAATCCTTCATGCAAAGACTCGTCGATCTGACGAGGCTGTGAATGCTTCCCAAAATGCTCATCCCATTTTTGGGAGGGAAACATCTTTATGGCCGGATGCTTGCGATTGTTATACGCATGAATGGCGCAGACGAAGAACTTCCTAAGTGCAGTAATAGAGATGGATGCCCTAGCCACGCTGTCCTCATCACCTCGCTGCTGTGTATTTGAATAGGTTGTCCCCCTCAAGAAATGGATATGAGATCGCATCATCGTACCTATCAAGCGCTCGATGTGCCCTCCCTGATGTTTTTTACCGACGTCACGGTGTTCAACTCTCACACCGAAACGTTTTAGCCTGGCCTTCAGCACCTCTGAGCGAAACTCAGCCGCATTATCCGCGTGTATGACCTCGGGCACGCCGTGCATAGGCCAGACGCTTGCGTCCAGCCCAAGACTGGCGAGCATGGCCGTTTTGGGAAGGACGCAGTTCTCGATCAACATCGCTACCGTTACAGAATTGGGCGGAAGTAAGCTCAGGTAAAACCCAACAATAGCCCTCGTATGTATACAGATAGCAAAGCT
>NZ_BCBD01000082.1:0-24182 GCF_001320345.1 Pseudomonas sp. NBRC 111127
CTCGCCGGCACTGGGTGGCGGTACCAGCAGGATGGTGTGGCCGTCCACGCGGTAAGACAGGCCGCTGCCCTGGAGCATGCGCTGCAGCACCTCGTCGGTCGACAGCGAGCCGGATACCGGGCTGGACTTCAGACCTTGCACCAATTCCGGGCTGTAGAGGATCTGCATCTGCGTCTGCTGACCCAGTTGCTGCAGGGCGCTGGACAGCGGCTGGGCGGCGATGTTGACGGAGACCTGCTCGGCGTGGGCTGCGCTGCTCCCCAGCAGCATCAGGGCCAGCAGGGCACCCGGCAGTACCATACGGTTCGACTGCGATGGACGTACGGCGCGTGCCAGAAGGGTCGGGGACAGGTTCGGGCGGTGCATGGGTGAAAGGAACTCCTGAGGGATGTGGGCAGTTTTTCTTTTGGAATGTTCAGTAACTGATAATTAGACGCATCACGGATTGGAAACCGGAAAAAAGAATCAGCAATCTGTGCTTGGCGATTTATCTGATGAAAACGCCGCAGGGGGAATGCCATGGCGTCGGCTGTTCCCCCTTCCTTGCGGGCGGATCGCGGCGCCGTGCTCCGGACTGGCCAGGCCGTGCGCCACGCGCGTCGCAAGGGTCAGGCCGCGACGTGCTGGGTGACCACGCGACCGGCCTCCATGCGTACCAGCTGGTCGGCGATATCGAAGTAGCGATCATCGTGGGAGATCACGATGATGGTCTTGCCCAGGCGCTTGAGGTCGGGCAGCAGCTCGGTGTAGAAGATCCGGCGGAAGGTCGGGTCCTGGTCGGCCGCCCACTCGTCGAACACCAGCACCGGGCGATGCTCCAGCCAGGCATTGATCAGCGCCAGGCGCTTGCGTTGCCCGGTGGACAGGTCGGTGGTGGTGAACTTGCCGTCCTGGATGCTCACCTTGTGTGAGATTTCCAGGCGTTCCAGATACTGGTTGGCATCTTCGGGAATGCTCTGTTCACCCTGGATCACATCGTCGAACAGGTAGTAGTCGGCGAAGATCGTGGTGAACAGCTGGCGATACTGGTCCCTGTCGCTGGCATCGATGATCTTGTCATCCAGCGCGATATGCCCCTGTTGTGGTGCGTAGAGTCCCAGCAACAGCTTGATCAGCGTGGTCTTGCCACAGCCGTTCTCGCCGACAATGAAGACGATTTCGCCCTGTTCGATCCGCAGGTTGACCGGCCCAAGCCGGAAGGGCGCGGCATCGCCCACCGCAGGGAAGGCGTAGCTCACCTCGACCAGTTCCAGGCTGCGCACCTTGGCCTTGGCAGCCGGTGCGTCGGTCAGTAGCAGGTGCGGCTCGGGTGAGGAAAACTGCCGGGAAAGATCGGCGATGCGCTGGAAGGCGATGCCGGCGCGGCCGACGATGGGCAGCGTACCGATCAGGTGCTCCAGCGGGCCTTTCATGTACAGCAGCACCAGAACGAAGCCACTGATGACCGCTTTGTCCTGCCCTGGGCCGGCACCGTGCATCAGCAGTGCGATGCCAATGACCACGAAGAACAGCATGGAGCCGAAGGTCTTGGCGATCACGAAGGTGTTGATTGCGCGGATCTGGGTCTTGCAGATGAAATCCGCGGTGGCCTGGATGCCATGCACGAACATGCGGTGGCGACGTGGGCGGTGGATGCGCAGTTCCTTGGCGCCACCGGCCACGGCGTTGTACTGGCGTTGCAGGTCGTCCTCGGCGTCGCGGGCGGCCATGAAGCCACGCACGCCGACCGATTGCGCGAGGTACTGGGCGCTCGTGCCCACGGCGATGGCCGCCAGCATCAGCAGGAACATCGGCCACGACAGCATGGCCAGGTAGCCCAGGCAGCCCAAGGTCACCGTCAGCGAGATCGCCAGCGGCGCGAAGGCGAAGGCGAAGTCGCTGATGGTGTCGACATCATGGGTCAGTACCGGAATCAGACGGTGGCTGCGAAAGCGCTCGATCTGCTCGATCGGCGCGGCGAGCACCTTCTCCCCCAGGGTCTTACGCAGGCGGGCGATGATGTGCTGGCCGACGTAGTTGGTACCGATATCCGACAGGATCGTGCTCACCAGTGCCAGCAGGCACAACCCGGCAAAGCCCAGGATCAGGCTGTGCCCCAGGTCGCCCTCGGCGTGCAGCGCGCCGTTGATGGTGGCCAACAGCGTGGTCACGCTCAGGCCCCCGATCATGCCGAGGAAGATGGACAGGGTGACGATCGGCCAGAATGGCTTGAGCAGGGCCAGCAATTCACGCAGGGCCCCGCGGTTGGAAGTGCTCATCGGCTGGTTCCCGTCCTCAGGCGCAGGTCTGGCGCAGGCTGGCTGGCGCGTTGCTGGCCTGCTTGCCCAGATGCTGGTAGAGCGACTGGCCGATCTCCGCCGCACGTGCCGGCAATACCGACAGCAGCGTGTCGCTGAGGCCGTGGGAGGCTTCGCAGAACCCTTGCAGGTAGACGTTGGCGCCGAACTCGGAGTGGGCCAGCGCGCGGTAGTCGCGGTCTACCTCGAAGTCCTTCAGGTGCTGCTGCAGGGGTGCCAGCAATTCGCGGTGCGAGCGGCGTTCGTAGCCGGTGGCGAGGATCACCGCGTCGTAGCGGTGGGTCTGGCGCACATCGGTGGCCAGGTCGCGCAAGGTCAGCTCGATGCCTGCGGCGGTTTCCACCACATCTTCGATGGTGCGGCGGCACAGCACGGCGTGGCGGTGCAGGTGCGCGACCTTCTGGCGGTAAAGGATGCCGTAGATGCGCTCGAGCAGGTCAACGTCGACTACCGAGTAGTTGGTGTTGTGGTATTCGCTGACCAGCTTCTCGCGCTCGGCGTGGGGCTGGTTGAACACCAGGTCGGTGTACTCGGGGGCGAAGATCTCGTTGACGAACGGGCTGTCGTCGGCCGGCTTGAGGGCCGAGGCGCGCAGGATCATGTCGACCTTGACCGATGGATAGCTGTCATTGAGATCGATGAAGGCCTCGGCGGCGCTCTGCCCGGAGCCGACCACGGCGATGCGCATCGGCTTGCCTTCGTTGCAAGGCAGCTGCTGCAGTGCGCTCAGGTACTGGGAGTGGTGGAATACCCGCGGGTCGTTCCTGAAGGCGCGGAAGGCGTCGGGGATCTTCGGCGTGCCGCCGCTGCCGACCACCACCGAGCGGGCACGGCGTTGGGTTTCACGGCCCTGCAGGTCGCGGGAGACGATGCGCAGGTGGTCGACCTTGCCCTCGCGCAGCTCAGGTTCGATGCGCAACACTTCCTCGCCGTACACCGCCTGGGTGGCAAAGTGCTCGGCGGCCCAGCGCAGGTAGTCGTTGTACTCCAGGCGGCAGGGGTAAAAGGTGCCCAGGTTGATGAAATCGGCCAGGCGCTGCTTCTGGTGCAGGTAGTTCACGAAGCTGTAGGGGCTGGTAGGGTTGCGCAGCGAAACCAGGTCCTTGAGGAAGGAGATCTGCAACTCACTCTGGGTGGCCAGGGTGTTGCCGTGCCAGCGGTAGTCGGTCTGCTTGTCGATGAACAGGGCGTCGAGAGCATGGCCGTTGGTCTCGGCGAGCTCTTCCAGGGCGATGGCCAGGGCCAGGTTGGAAGGGCCGAAGCCGACGCCGATCAGGTCGTGGATTTTTTCGGGGGAAGAGGTCTGGCTCATGGTTGCGGTTCCTTGGATGGTCGAGTGGGGGCGCCGCTGAAGGGCGCCCCGTGTCCTGCGCAAGTACACCGATAGGAACGAGCCTGCTGGCAGAGAATTTACCGCCGCCTGGCGCTTTACAGCTCGCGGGCCACGCGGAATCCGATCCAGTCGCCACGGTCGTCGCGCACGGTGGTGTTGCGGTTGCCCGAACGCGAGAAGATCGGTGCCTCGCCCCAGTCGTTGCCGCGGATCGAGATCTGCCGGCAGCCGGCTTCCTTCCAGGCGCTGCCGTCGGCCGGCGCGCCGACATAGCTGTCGTGGTAACAGTCGGCGACCCACTCGTAGACGTTGCCGTGCATGTCGTAGACCCCGAAGGCATTGGCCGGGAAACTGCCCACCGGTGAGCTGTAGCTGAAGCCGTCCTTGGGGCCGTAGACGTTGGCGTTCTTGCTGATCTCGAGATTGGCGTCCGGCTCGAACGGGAACATGCCGGTACTGCCGCCGCGTGCGGCGTATTCGCGCTGGGCTTCGCTGACCATGGCGTAGTGCTTGCCGGTTTTCTTCGACAGCCAGGCCACATAGTGCTCGATGTCTTGGTAGCTCATGCACACCGCCGGCTGGCGAGGGCCTTGCTGGTAGCTGGGCTTGCTATTGGTGCAGCGCCGCCCGGGGCGATCGTCGCCGTCGGCGATGACGATGCCGGTGGCCTTCTGGTAGGCGGCCCATTCAGCGGCAGTGATCTGGAAGCGGCTGATGGCGAACGGCCTGGCGAAGGTGACCGGGTGCTGCGGACCTTCGTCGTCCTGGCGGCCCATCTCGTCGGGCGGGGTGCCCATGGTAAAGGTACCGGCGGGCAGCACGACCATTTCCGGGCAGGCCTTGTCGCAGTCGCGGAACACTGTGCCGGGCTTGTCCGACGGCTGCGCGGCCAGGGCCGGCAGGCTGCAGGCGGCCAGCACGGCGGCCAGGGTGAGGCGGTGCAGGGGTGCGCTCATGGAAGATGCCTTGTTCAAAGTTGCTGGGTAATGAGGGACATGACCCGGTCTATCTGCTGCTCGTCGTTGAGCAGGCTTGGGGCCAGGCGGATCACCGGGCCGACGTCGCGGTCTACGGCGTCGCACATCACCTTGTTGGTGGTGAGGTGCGCGGCCACGGCGTCGGCGTCACGATCCTTGATGCGCAAGAAGGTGAACCCGGCGGAGAACTGTTCGCTGCGCGGGGTCACCAGCTGGATCTGGCGGTGTTCGAGCAGGCGCTGTTTGAGCAGGCTGTTGAGCTGGTGTATACGCTGCTGCACCTCGGCCTTGCCCAGTTGCAGGTGCAGCTTGAAGGCCTCGCTTGTGGCCCAGCGGTGCTCGAAGGCGTGGTAGCCGCCCGGGGTCATGATGGTGGCGAAGTCCTCATCGCGGGAGAAGGTGGCGACGCTGGGCACCAGGTGCTGCATGCCGGTGGAGGCAGCGCAGATGATCCCGGTGCCGCGCGGGCCGAACATCCACTTGTGCGTACCGGCGATGAAGTAGTCGCAGTTGAAGTCGGCGAAGCGGGCGTTCTCCACGCCGAAGCCATGCACGCCGTCGACCACGTACAGGATGCGCTCGGCTTCGCTGCGCTCGCGGTTGTGCCGGCGCACCAGTTCACCGATCTCGCCCACCGGCAGCTTGACCCCGCTGCCAGAGTGCACCCAGGTCATGCCCAGCACCCGGGTGTTGGGTTTGATGGCCTTGTCGAGGGTGCTCAGTACCTGGTCGGTGGAGACCGTCCATGGGTCGTCGAACAGGCGGATCTGGCGCACCGCGGTGCCCTGGCGCTGGTTGCGGAACTCCAGCGCCTTCTGCGCGCAATAGTGTTCGTGCTCGGTAATCAGCACTTCCTGCCCGGCGCCGACTTTGAGGCCGCCATAGATCATCGCCAGGCCTTCGGTGGTGCTGCCGGTCAGGGCGATCTGGCGCGGGCCGACCTCCAGGTAGCGCGCGGCCCACTCGCGTACTTCATCTTCGCGCTGCCATTCGTACTGGCTTTCCCAATCCATCAGCGCAGCTGGGTTGCGATCCAGGTCGGTGCGGTGGCGGTCGATGGCTTCCTGTACCGGGCGCGGATGGGCGGTGACCAGGAAGTTGGCGAAATGCGCAATCTGCGGGTCGAGTGGAAACAGCTCGCGCAGGTTGCGCCACTTGTCGGGGCCGGCCAACGGCTTGGCGGGCTGGGCCAGGGCCTGGGGTAACAGTGGCAGGCTTGCGGCCAGCAGCCCGGCCTGTTTGAGGAAAGTGCGGCGGTTACTCATGTGTGTCGGCCTTGTTCAGCGATTGGCGACGGGGCGGGCAGTTTTCTGCACCTGTTCCCAGACGCGCAGGAAGTTGCCTGCCCAGAGCTTCGCGATGTCCGTTTCGCTGTAGCCTCGGGTCAGCAGTTCGGCGGTGACGTTGCGGATTTCGCTGACGTCATTCCAGCCGTCCAGGCCGCCGCCATCGTTGAAGTCAGAGCTGATGCCGACATGGTCGATGCCGACTTTCTTCACCGTATAGTCGATGGCGTCGACGTACTGCGCGAGGGTAGCCTTGGGTTCTTCTTCCAGCGTGCTGTACAGCGCGCTGGCGTATTCGCCGAAACGCGCTTCCGGCCAGATGGCGATCACCGCATCGCCCGGCATCAGCGCGTTGGCCAGGCCCTGCAGGGGTTGCAGGTCGAAGCGCGCGCGCAGGGCGTCGAGTTTTTCAATCACCGGCTTGCTCAGGGGCTTGAGGTACTGGCCGAAGCCGACCACCTGGATGACACCGCCGCTGTCCTTGATCAACTGCATCTCCTTGTCGGAGAGGTTGCGCGGGATGTCTACCAGCGCCCGGGGCGCGGAGTGCGAGGCCACCATGGGCGCGCGGCTGAGGCGGGCGACATCTTCAAGCGCCAGGGTGGACATCTGCGATACGTCGATGATCACGCCCAGATCGTTGAGGCGCTTGACCGCCTGCTCACCCAGCGGCGACAGGCCACCGAGGGCGTCGGCGGTGTCGTTGAAGAACGGCAGTGGGCGCGAGGAGTCGGCCCAGTCGTTGTTGCCCGTGTAGCTGAAGCCGAACATGCGCACGCCGCGCGCAGCCCACAAGTCCAGCTGCGACAGGTCGTGGCCCAGTGGGTAGGCGTTGAGCATGCTGATGAAGATGGCGAACTTGCCTTCGCCATTGAGCCGGCGGAAGTCGTCGGGTGTGTAGGCGATGCCGACCTGGTTGGGGAAGTCACGGACCATCCCGCTGATGATCTTGTAGCGGGCTTCCTGTTCCTGCCGGGCGGCATCGACGAAACCGGGGGTAGGGCGGTGCGGGGCGTTTGGGCCGTTCCAGATTTCCGGCCAGCCGAAGATGGTCAGCGCCGCACCGGACAGGCGGCCCCGGTTGGCCTTGACCAGGTCGAACTGGCCCGGGCCGTCCTTGTCGATTTCCTGGCCGGCGCTGCCCAGTTCGAGGGGCACGGTGACATGGCTGTCGAACGACAGCATGTGCTCGTGCAGGTCGTTGGCTTGTTGCACGATTTTCAGCGGATAGCCGGCGTGCTGCTGTTGCCAGAAGAAATAGCCGGCGACACCCCCCAGGGCGGCCACCAGGGCCAGGGGTAGGCCAATGTAAAGGGCCTTGCGGGAACGGGTCTTGGTCATTGCCATCTCGTTGCACGGTTGATCGGGGCGGCCTGCCGACGCACAACGTGCTGCTTGGGCAGGGCTTGGGTATCAGGTGAACGAGCGACCGCCGGGCAAATTTATCGCCGGCTTCGAACCAGGCCGAGCCAGGCCTGGCATTAAATTTCGCCGAAGAAGCAACGTTTTAGCCTTGGACGGGCCGTGCTCCACGGCCGCAATGAATGCTCAGGTAGTTGCAATGACGATTTCTCGACGCGGGTTCATCGCCGGTGTGGCATTGGCAGGCGTGGCGGTGCCCGGCGCGATGTATGCGCAGCATGTGCAGCGCCAGCGGTTCGACGAGCAGTTTCCGGAAACCCCCGGTGAGGCGGTGGTGGAACTGGCCGATGCGGCGCTGCAGCAATTGGGCGACACCTTGCGGGGGATCTGGCGTTTTACACTGCAAGGGAAAGATGCCGGGCTGCCCGGCCTGCCTGAGGGTGAACTGGAAATGTTTCTCGATGTTGCCCCAAGTGGCCGCGGCCTGCGTGGTTACCTGGACACGCCCGAGCGTCTGCGGGGTGCCGAGGCGCCGCGTTATCGGGTAGTCGGTGACCTGCTGACCGATGCGAACAGGACCTTGCGTTGGCGGCTGTTTTCTACCGTGCCGGGGGAAGGGCAGGCTGACTACCAATGCACGGTGGTACTCGACGAAGTCTGGGGTGAGTTCGGCAATGCCGGGCAGGCCACCCTGAACGGGCGCATCGCTGCGCTGGGGCGTTCGTTGACCCTACCCGTGCAGGACAACACTTTTGTTGCGCTCAAGCGCAGTTTCCCCGAGGCTCGCGAGCGCACGCCTCTGTCCCCGGCCTTGCTGGCCTGGCTGATTGCGCCGGAGCACCGCCTGTTCCACCAATTGTGGCATGCCTCGCGTGATAAGTGGCACAACCTCGACAAGGACAAGCAGGCGGCCCTGCGCGGCTTGGGCTGGCAGCCCGGGCCGCGCGACCGTGAGCGTGACGCCCGTGGCCGGCACAAGGATCGCAATGGCTCGGGCGAGGACTTTTTCTTCATGCACCGGCACATGCTGCGTGCTGCCCGGGTCATTCAGGACCTGCCGTCGTGGGCGCGTTTCCCGCTGCCGCAGCCAGAGCTCGAACGCGACCGGGTCGGCTTTGCCAGCTATTTCGACAACCATGACGGTACGGCCTTGCCACCCACCTGGCTGGCTGCGGACGATGCGGCGTATACCCAGTGGGTGCGCGATATCAAGACGCCGGATACTTTCCACGGTAACTTCCAGGTCTGGGAGTCGAGGTACACCGACCCGCATTACCTGAGTACGCTCACCCTTGCGCAGTTCGGTTCGGAGATGGAACTGGGCCTGCACGATTGGTTGCACATGCGCTGGGCCTCGGTGCCGCGCGACCCGTCCAGCGGCTTGCCGGTGCCGTTCGCGCGCCAGCCGGAGGACTTTGCCGCACGCTGGTTCGAGGCGGAAAACGACTTCCTTGGCGACCCGTTTTCATCCCATGTAAACCCGGTGTTCTGGCACTTCCATGGCTGGATCGATGACCGCATCGAGGACTGGTTCCGCGCCCACGAGCGTGTGCATCCCGGCCAGGTGCGGCGCGCCGAGGTCAACGGTGTGCCGTGGTTCGCGCCTGGGCGCTGGGTAGAGGTATCCGACCCATGGCTGGGGCCGGATACCCATGGCTGTTCGACTGTGCCGGGGCTGCGGCCGGGGCGCAGTGTGGAGATGGACCCAGAGACCATGAAGCTGGCGCTGCGTATCATCTTCGCCGATGACGACCTGTTTGCCAGCTTGCGGCCGAAGGTGCCGCAGCGGCCCTGGTACGCACGCAACCTGAAACTGGCGAAGCGCTGACACCGCGCTGATCCTGGGCCGCGTCGCGCTTACGAATCGAGTTCTCTGCGCGACAGCGCAGCCCGTAGGGCTGTGTGATCTCCCACAGGGAATGCATCAGCGCTCGACCTGCCAGCCACCTCCCAGGGCCTTGTACAACGCCACGCTGCCCTGCAGCCGAGCCAGGTGCAGTTGCGCCTGCTGGTCCTGGGCAACATACAACGTGCGCTGGGTTTCCAGCACCGTCAGCAGCGTTTCGGCGCCGGCGCTGTAGCGCTGCTGTGCCAGGGCGAAGGCGGTGCGTGCTTCCTGTACCTCCTGGTCCTGCCATTGCCGCTGGCGGTCTACGCCATGGATCGCATTGAGCGCTTTTTCCACGTCGGCGAAACCTGCCAGGATTGCGGCGCGGTAATCGTGCAGCAGCTCTTCCTGTTCGGCACTGGCCAGTTCGCGCTTGGCGCGCAGGCGGCCGTTGTTGAAGATGGGGGTGGCAATGCCGGCAGTGAGGGTATAGAAGGGGCTGTCGAGGATATCGGCGAAGGTCCGTGCCCCGCTACCCAGGTCTGCTCCCAGGGTCAGCTTGGGCAGCATGGCGGCCCTGGCCACTTGTACGTTGGCGCTGGCGGCGGCCAGCCGGGCCTCGGCGGCGGCAATGTCGGGGCGTCGGCCGAGCAGGTCGCTGGGCACCCCGCTGCCGATCGCCGGCCAGCGCAGGGTAGCGATCGATTCGTGGGTGTTCGGTAATGCCTGCACCGGATCACCGAGCAAGGTGGCAAGGGTTATCCGGTTGTTCTGCCATTGCTGCTCCAGCAGGGGTACCTGGCGCTCCTGGGCCGCCACCAGGCTGCGTTGCTGCGCCAGCTCCAGTCGCGTGGTCGAGCCAGAACGCTGGCGTGCCTCGACCAGGCCCAGCACGTCCCGGGCGTTTTTGAGGTTCAGCCGGGCGATGCGCAGCTGCTCCTGCAGCGCCAGGCCCTGCAGGTAGCTATCGGCGACAGCGCTGATCAGCGTCAGCTCCACCGTCTGGCGATCGAAGCGGCTGGCGTCCAGGCCATGCAGGGCGCTGTCGCGGGCGGCGCGGATGCCGCCCCAGAAATCGACCTCGTAGCTGGCGCTCAAGCGCGTGCCGAATGAGGTGCTGGTGCGCTCGCTGCTGCTGGCGTCGAGTTGGTCGTTGCCGTCGCCGCGCAAGAGGCGCTGGCGGCTGCCGTCCACTCCGAGCGTCAGCTCCGGCAGCCGCGCAGCGCCGGCGATCACAGCCTGCGCCTGGGCCTGGCGCACCCGTGCCGCGGCGGCGGCCAGGTCGTGGCTGTTGTGCCGGGCGCGTTCGACCAGGCGGTCCAGTTCGCCGCTGGAGAAGGCTTGCCACCAGTGAGCATCCGGCAGGGCCTGGCTGGAGGCGTCGGCTCGGGATTGCCAGGTTGGCGGCTCGGTAACGCCGGCCTCGGGGGCGGGCGGTGTGCTGCAGGCGGCCAGGGCCAGGCTGAGGGTCAACAGGCTGATGCGGCTTGGCAATGTCATGGGCTATACGCTGGTAAGGGCTTTGACCGGATCAAGGCGCGCAGCCTTGCGGGCCGGCATGAAACCGAACACCACGCCGGTGATGACGGCGCAGGTGAAGGCGCCGAGAATGGCGGGCAGGGCGAATGCCACGGCGATGTCGGCGAGCATCAGGCCGCCACCGATGCACAGTGCCAGCACGATACCCGTCACCCCGCCGACCATCGACAGCATCACCGCCTCGCTGAGGAACTGACGCAGGATATCGCGCTGGCGGGCGCCGGTGGCCATGCGGATACCAATCTCGCGGGTACGTTCGCGCACGGTCATGAGCATGATGTTCATCACGCCGATACCGCCGACCAGCAGGGAAATGGCGGCGATGGCACCGAGCATCAGCGACAGGCTGTTCTGCGTGCGCGCCTCGGCCTGGATCAGCGCGGCGTCGTTGGTCAGTTCGAAGTCCTGCTTGTCCTGGTGGCGCTGGCGCATCAGGTGGGCGATTGCCCGCTCGGTTTCGCTCACCCGGCTCGAATCGGCTGCGGCGATGATCACGTATTCCGGGTCTTGCTTGCCGAACAGGCGTACGGACGCGGCGGAGTAGGGCACCACGATGCGCTCGTCGCTGTCCTGGTCGCCGGAGCTGGCACCTTTGCCGGCGAGCAGGCCGACCACCTGGAAGGGCACGTTGCCGATCAGCAGGTACTGGCCCAGCGGATCGCTGCCAGGCTCCATGAGCTTGTCCCGGACCTTCTGGCCGATCACCGCGACGGCGGCGGCAGCCCGTTCGTCAGCTTCGGTGAAAAAGTTGCCTTCGACCACTGGCCAGTTGAGGATCTCGGAAAACTGGGTGTTATTGCCGCCGACATAGAACTGCTGGTTGTTGTTGCCGTGGCGCACGGTCAACTGGTCGCCGATCACCGGCATGATGCGCTGGACCTGCGGTAACTGGGCGATGGCGGCGACATCGTCCAGCGTGACGATGCCGGCCGGTTCGCGCAGCGTGGCGTGGCGGCCACTGAGGTAGAGGATGTTCGAGCCGAACGCAGCCATCTGGGCCATGACCTGGCGCTTGCTGCCTTCGCCGACAGCCAGCATCACTACCACCGAGGCCACGCCGATGACGATGCCGAGCAGGGTCAGGGCGGTGCGGAAGCGGTTGATCCACATGACCCGCCAGGCCGCTTGCAGGGCCTCGAGCAACTCGCCCTTCCAGGCCCCGCGCAAGGTGGCGCCGCGGTCCAGGCGCTGGCGCAGGTCGTCGGCCTGCAGGCCTGGGTGCGCCGCGTCGAGGGGCCGGTCGGCCGCCGAGTCGCTGATCACCAGGCCGTCGCGAATTTCGATCACCCGTCGCGCCCGGGCCGCCACTTCACGGTCGTGGGTGATGAGGATGATCACATGGCCCTGGCTGGCCAGTTCGTCTAGCAGGGCCATGACTTCGGCGCCGCTGTGGCTGTCCAGGGCGCCGGTGGGTTCGTCGGCGAGGATGATGTGGCCGCCGTTCATCAAGGCGCGGGCGATCGACACCCGCTGCTGCTGGCCGCCAGACAACTGGTGCGGGCGGTTGCCCGTGCGGCTGGCCAGGCCAAGGCGTTCGAGCAGGGCCGAAGCGCGGGCATGGCGCTCGGCGGCCGGGGTACCGGCATAAATGGCCGGCATCTCGACGTTTTCCTGGGCCGAGCCGGAGGGGATCAGGTGGTAGCCCTGGAATACGAAGCCGAAGGCTTCGCGCCGCAGCCAGGCCAGTTCGTCACTGTCCAGCTCGGCAACATCCTTGCCGGCGAAGCGGAAGCTGCCGTTGGTCGGGCGATCGAGGCAGCCAAGTATGTTCATCAGGGTCGACTTGCCCGAGCCGGAGGCACCGACGATGGCGACGAACTCGCCGGGGTGGATGCTCAGGCTGATGCCGCGTAGCACTTCCACCTTCGGCGAGTCGATGCCGCCGTAGTGCTTGCGGATGTCAGTGAGTTCGATCAAGGGCGCTGTCATTCAACCTCCGCTGGCGGCTGGGGCGCCGATGACCAGTTGCTCGCCTTCGGCAAGGCCGTCGAGTATCTGCACGCGCAAGCGATCGCTCAGGCCGGTGCGCACCTTGCGCTGTTCGATCTTGCCGTCGCGGGTGACCACCTGGGCCAGGCGCACGCCTTCGTCGCCGGCACCATCCAGGGCTGCCAGTGGCGCCGTGAGCACTTGGCTGGCCTGGCCGGCGACGAAGAACACCTGGGTGGTCATCTCGGCCATCAGGGCGCCATCGGGGTTTTCCACATCGAGCAGCACGGTGTATTGCACCACTTGGGCGCCGGTGGTGCCGGCGATGGCACTGGCGGGGCTGCCACCGCCCTGGCTGGCCTGGTCCAGCGGCTTGGGCGGGATCGGCAGGATCTGCCGCACGGTGCTGGTCCAGCGGCGCTTGCCGCCGGCCAGGGTGGTGAAGTAGGCGGTCATGCCGGGCTTGACCTTGCCGATGTCGGCTTCGGACACCTGCGCCCACACGGTCATTGGCGAGAGCTTGGCTATGCGCAGGATCAACGGGGTTTGTTGCTGGGCATTGAGGGTTTGCCCTTCGCGGGCATCGACTGCCACCACCGTGCCGTTCATTGGTGCGTAGATTCGGGTGTACCCCAGCTCGGCTTCATCGCTGCGCAGGTTGGCCTGGGCCTGGCGGATTTGCGCCTGAAACATGTCGATGCGGGCCTGGGTGACCTTCAGCTGGGCGTCAGCCGTTTGCACGTCTTCGTCACGGGTGGCGCCGGCGGCGGCCAGCTCGCGCTGGCGCTTGAGCTGTTGCTGGGCCAGTTGGTACTGCGCGCGCTGCTCTGCCAGCTGAGCCTTGAGGTTGTCGATCGAATAGCGCCCGGCATCCAGCCGGGCCTGCTGGGTGGAGGGGTCGATTTCGACCAGCAGCTGACCTTTGCGCACAGTGTCGCCGACCTCGACGTGCAGCTTGTGGATCTGCCCGGACGCCTGTGCGCCAACATCCACATAACGCCGTGGTTGCAGGGTACCCAGTGCTGTGACGCTGCTTTCGATATCGGCACGGGTGACCGCGACCGTGCTGACTGGCTGAGCCCCGAAGGGCAGGGCTTTCCAGGCCACCAGGCTGCCCAGGCCCAGCAGGCCCAGGCCTACGAGCAGGGCGCGACGGCGGGTGTTGGTTGAACGTGTCATGCAGGCTTCCAGCCAGGAGTGATGGCCACGCGCAGCCCGATTGCGGCGCGCACTGAGGTCCCAGATAGACGAAGGTCAGCCGGGCGGATTTAGCCTTTGTCTCGGGCAGGTTCCTTTGTTGCTGAGAATAATTATAATTTGTAAGATCGCAACTTGATATCACTCGGTCCCGCGTTGGTGTCTGGAGGGGTTCCGGCAAAAACTGGCAGGGCGGTCTCAGGTAACGTCGTGGAACATTACTATCGCGAACTGGTGGGTTTCCTTTCCGCGCGCCTGGGCAATCGTCAGGCCGCCGAGGACGTGGCGCACGATGCTTATCTGCGGGTGCTGGAACGCACCCACGCCGAGCGCATCGAGCACCCGCGTGCCTTCCTCTATCGTACCGCGCTCAACCTGGTGGTCGACCGCCACCGCCGCCACCGGGTGCGCCAGGCGGAGCCGCTGGAGGTGCTCGACAGCGACGAGCGCTGGCATACCCCGGCGCCGGCGCACGACATGCAGCACGACCAGCGCCTGGCGCTGATGCAACGTGCGCTGGATGAGTTGAGCAAGGTCTGCCGCGAGTGCTTCCTGCTGCGCAAGCTCGAAGGCTTGTCTCATCAGCAAATCGCCGAGCACCTGGGCATCTCGCGCAGCCTGGTGGAAAAGCACATCGTCAACGCCATGAAGCATTGCCGGGTGCGCATGCGCGAGTGGGAGTGCTGATTGCCGGGCTCAAGGAAAATGCAAATTCTGTCAGCCAGTCACTTGATTTATGCGGTTTTCCCGACTTCTCTCAAATAAGACCACTGCCAGGCAGGGCCCTGGCAATAGCCGTTAGCGGCGCAGTATGGTCGTGGAACGCTCCCATTACCTACTGCCCAGGTCCGACCATGGCAAACAAGACCCTGCGCATCCTCATCGCCGACGCCCACCCGTGCCAGCGCTTGCAGTTGGAGCGGTTGCTCAACGGCCTGGGCTATTACCGGATTGCCCCGGTGGAGAGCTTTGAAGAGCTGCAGCGCCTGGTGCAGTGCGCCTTGCAGCCCTTCAACCTGCTGCTGGGCAATATCGAGCTGGCCAGCCACGCTGGGGTCGACCTGGCGCGGTTCTGTCGCGTCAGCACGCAGATCCAGCACGCGCTGCTTTACCACTCCAGCCAGTTGAAAGTGCCCGCAGTGCCGCCGGCCGAGCGCCAGGCGGTAAGCTTGAGCCTGCCCCAGGCCCCCGATATCGAGGCACTGGAAACATTCATGGCGATCATCGACACCCCGGTGCTGGTCGGCCAGTTGCCGCTGCCGGATACCCTGGCCGGCAACAGAGCCAGGCCACGGCTGCGGGCCAATTTTGCGCACACGGTGTTCAACCGCTGACGGCGCATAGCGCAGGGCAACCGGGCAGGCATTTGTTATGCTCTTGCCCTTTGCCGATCTGCGGACCCTGCCATGACTGCCATCGATACCGCTCGCCCGCCCCGGTTCAGCCGCGGCGACCACCGGACCCTGGGCCTGGCGGCGCTGGGCGGCGCGCTGGAAATCTACGATTTCATCATTTTCGTGTTCTTCGCGCTGACCCTCAGCCAGCTGTTCTTCCCGCCGGAAATGCCGGAGTGGTTGCGCCTGCTGCAAAGCTTCGGGATTTTCGTCACCGGTTACCTGGCGCGGCCGCTGGGCGGCATCGTCATGGCTCACTTCGCCGACCACCTGGGCCGCAAGCGGGTGTTCAGCCTGAGCATTTTGATGATGGCGCTGCCGTGCCTGCTGATCGGGGTAATGCCGACCTATGCCGAGATTGGTTACGCCGCGCCGCTGATCTTGCTGGCGTTGCGCATATTGCAGGGGGCTGCGGTCGGCGGCGAGGTACCCAGTGCCTGGACATTCGTTGCCGAACACGCACCGCCGGGGCGGCGGGGGTATGCCCTGGGTTTCCTGCAGGCCGGGTTGACCTTTGGCTATTTGCTGGGGGCACTGACCGCGACGCTGTTGGCTCAGGCTTTCAGCGCCGAGGAAATTCTCGATTACGCCTGGCGTTACCCGTTCCTGCTCGGGGGCGTGTTTGGCGTGATCGGGGTGTGGTTGCGCCGTTGGCTGAGTGAAACGCCGGTATTTCTGGCCCTGCGCGAGCGCAAGGAGCAGCCGGTGAAATTCCCGTTGCGCCAGGTGCTGGGCGCGCATCGTGGGGCGTTGATTCCGGCTGCGCTCCTGACCTGCGTGCTGACCTCGGCGGTGGTCGTGCTGGTGGTGATTACGCCGACGGTCATGCAGCAGCGCTTCGGCATGTCTGCCGCGCACACGTTCGCGCTGAGCAGCGTAGGCATCGTCTTTCTCAACATCGGTTGTGTGCTTGCCGGCCTGCTGGTCGACCGCCTGGGCGCCTGGCGGGCGTTGATGATCTACAGCGCGCTGCTGCCGCTGGGCATCGCTGCGTTGTATGCGAGCCTGGTGGGGCAGTGGGGCATGACGTGGCTGGCTTACGCGTTGGCCGGGCTCTGCTGTGGGGTGGTGGGTGTGGTGCCGTCGGTCATGGTCGGGCTGTTTCCGGCACAGATCCGGGTATCGGGTATTTCCTTCACCTACAACGTGGCCTACGCCTTGTGGGCCAGCACTACGCCCCTGGCGTTGATAGCCTTGATGCCGTGGAGCCCATGGGTGTGCGTTGGCTTCTGTCTGGTCATGGGCGCGGTGGGGCTGCTCACTGCCCGCTACTTTGGCCGCCGGCAACCTTCCGCGTTCGCGGCGGAGCCGATGCCGATCATGTGCGTCGACAAATGAACGAAAAAAGCCCCCGGGCCGCGAGGCCAGGGGGCTTTATCTTGCTGCAGGGGCGGGCTTACATGTTCGGGTAGTTCGGCCCGCCAGCGCCTTCAGGGGTGACCCAGGTGATGTTCTGGGCCGGGTCCTTGATATCGCAGGTCTTGCAGTGCACGCAGTTCTGCGCGTTGATCTGGAAGCGCTTGTTGCCGTCTTCCTGGGTGACCACTTCGTACACGCCGGCCGGGCAGTAACGCTGGGCGGGCTCGTCGTACAGCGGCAGGTTGCTGGCGATCGGGATGCTCGGGTCGGTCAGCTTCAGGTGGCAGGGTTGTTCCTCTTCATGGTTGGTGCTGGAGAGGAATACCGAGCTGAGCTTGTCGAAGCTGAGCTTGCCGTCCGGTTTCGGGTAGTCGATTTTCTGCGAGTCGGCCGCCAGCATCAGGCAGGCGTAGTCCGGCTTGGTGTCGTGCAGGGTAAACGGCAGCTTGCCGCCAAACCAGTTCTGGTCGACATAGTTGAAAGCCCCCCCCAGCAGCGGGCCGAACTTGTGCAGTGCCGGGCCGAAGTTGCGGCTGGCGAACAGCTCTTCGTACAGCCAGCTGGCCTTGAACGCGCTGACGTAGCCGTCGAGCAGGTCGCCACCTTCACGCCCGGCAGCCAGGGCGTCAGCCACCGCTTCGGCGGCCAGCATGCCGGACTTCATCGCGGTATGGCTGCCCTTGATCTTCGAGAAGTTCAGGGTGCCGAGGTCGCAACCGATCAGCGCGCCGCCGTTGAAGACCATCTTCGGCAGCGAGTTCAGGCCGCCCTTGCAGATGGCGCGGGCGCCGTAGCTGATGCGCTTGCCACCTTCGAGGTATTGGCTCATCACCGGGTGGTGCTTGAGGCGCTGGAATTCGTCGAAGGGCGACAGGTACGGGTTGGCATAGGACAGGTCGACGATCAGGCCGACCACCACCTGGTTGTTTTCCAGGTGGTAAAGGAACGAGCCACCGGTGTTGTCCTTGGCCATCACGTCCAGCGGCCAGCCAGCGGTATGCACCACCAGGCCTTGCTCGTGCTTGGCCGGGTCGATTTCCCAGATTTCCTTCAGGCCGATGCCGTAATGCTGCACGTCGGCTTCGCTGTCGAGGTTGAAGCGCTTGATCAGCTGCTTGCCGATATGGCCACGGCAGCCTTCGGCGAACAGGGTGTACTTGGCGCGCAGTTCCATGCCGGGGGTATACAGGCCGTCCTTTGGCTTGCCTTCGCGGTCGACACCCAGGTCGCCGGTGACAATGCCGCGGACCACGCCGTTTTCATCGAACAGGGCTTCCTGGGCGGCGAAGCCGGGGTAGATTTCCACGCCCAGGTTCTCGGCCTGCTGGGCCAGCCAGCGGCACAGGTTGCCCAGCGAAATGATGTAGTTGCCCTGGTTGTGCATGGTCTTGGGCACGAACAGGTCGGGCACTTTGGTCGAGCTGCCGGCGTCTTTGAGCACGTAGATATCGTCGCGCTTCACTTCGGTGTTCAGTGGCGCGCCCAGTGCCTTCCAGTCGGGGAACAGCTCGTTCAGCGCGCGGGGCTCGAACACCGCACCGGAGAGGATGTGAGCACCGACTTCGGAGCCTTTTTCCACCACGCAGACGCTGATTTCGCTACCGGTTTCGGCGGCCTTCTGCTTCAGGCGGCAGGCGGCGGACAGGCCCGCCGGGCCGGCGCCGACGATGACCACGTCGAATTCCATGTATTCGCGTTCCACAGGTTCTCTCCTACTCATCAAGGCTCGTGCTGTTGCTGGGTCTTATGGGTGCATGCGCGCAGTGGCTCGTCACGGGAGCGAAACTGTAGCTGCGCAACTGACGGACTACACCGTTTTGTCTTGGCCGCGCATTATATCTACACCACTTGGCGGGTCCAATACAAACGTTTGTTTGAATTTGCCGCAGGCCAGTAAAATCACAGGAGTACGGCTGGAGGGTGACCGATTTGCCGTATTGACCGGATTGGGTGTTACGGTCAAGATACGAGCGGTTTTACGTTCGCCGTAGGCTTGCAGCCGGGCGCAGGTACACCTCTAAAGACCAGGTGTGGAGCAGGGTTTTGCGGGCTTAGGCCGGTTTGTAGTGGAGTTTACACGCCACGACAGGAAATGACCCGTGAGTATTTGTCGCAATGGTCCGAACAAGACTGTTCGGTCACTGTGAAGATGCCGCTTCCCGGTACGTTTTTAGAGGTGCCCTTGTACCCACGCGCATCGCAGGGCTTTGCCCCAGGCGACTATCTATTCACCGGAGAGTAACGAGGAATCCATGAAGGTTCTTGTAGCTGTCAAACGAGTGGTCGACTACAACGTCAAGGTTCGCGTCAAAGCGGACAACTCCGGCGTCGACCTTGCTAACGTCAAGATGTCCATGAACCCCTTCTGCGAAATCGCCGTGGAAGAAGCCGTACGCCTGAAAGAGAAGGGCGTTGCCAGCGAGATCGTGGTCGTTTCGGTCGGCCCGACCACTGCCCAGGAACAACTGCGCACCGCCCTGGCCCTGGGCGCCGACCGCGCCATACTGGTCGAAGCCGCCGATGAACTGAACTCCCTGGCCGTGGCCAAGGCGCTCAAGGCCGTTGTCGACAAGGAGCAGCCACAGCTGATCATCCTCGGCAAACAAGCCATCGACAGCGACAACAACCAGACCGGCCAGATGCTGGCTGCGCTGACCGGCTACGCCCAGGGCACCTTCGCCTCCAAGGTGGAAGTGGCCGGCGACAAGCTGAATGTCACCCGTGAAATCGACGGTGGCCTGCAGACGGTTGCCCTGAACCTGCCTGCGATCGTCACCACCGACCTGCGCCTGAACGAGCCACGCTACGCGTCGCTGCCGAACATCATGAAGGCCAAGAAAAAGCCGCTGGAAACCCTTGCGCCAGACGCGCTGGGCGTTTCCCTCGCCTCCACCAACAAAACCGTGAAAGTTGAAGCCCCGGCTGCCCGCAGCGCGGGTATCAAGGTCAAGTCGGTGGCCGAACTGGTCGAGAAGCTGAAGAACGAAGCGAAGGTAATCTAAATGACTATCCTGGTTGTCGCTGAATACGAAAACGGTGCCGTAGCCCCGGCCACCCTGAACACCGTTGCCGCTGCTGCCAAGATCGGTGGCGATGTGCATGTACTGGTCGCTGGCCAGAACATTGGCGGCGTTGCCGAAGCCGCTGCCAAGATCGCTGGCGTGGCCAAGGTCCTGGTTGCCGATAACGCAGCTTATGCCCACGTGCTGCCTGAGAACGTGGCGCCGCTGATCGTCGAGCTGGCCAAGGGTTACAGCCACGTGCTGGCCCCGGCCACCACCAATGGCAAGAACGTCCTGCCGCGGGTTGCTGCGCTGCTGGACGTCGACCAGATCTCCGAGATCATCTCGGTCGAGTCCGCCGACACCTTCAAGCGCCCGATCTACGCCGGTAACGCCATTGCCACCGTGCAATCGAGCGCGGCCATCAAGGTGATCACCGTGCGTACCACCGGCTTTGACGCCGTGGCCGCCGAAGGCGGTTCGGCTGCCATCGAGGCGGTCGGTGCCGCGCACGATGCCGGTATCTCGGCGTTCGTTGGCGAAGAGTTGGCCAAGTCCGACCGCCCAGAGTTGACCGCCGCCAAAATCGTCGTTTCCGGCGGCCGTGGCATGGGTAACGGTGACAACTTCAGCCACCTGTACAGCCTGGCCGACAAGCTCGGTGCTGCTGTGGGTGCCTCGCGCGCCGCCGTCGACGCCGGCTTCGTGCCCAACGACATGCAGGTCGGCCAGACCGGCAAGATCGTCGCGCCGCAGCTGTACATCGCCGTGGGCATTTCCGGTGCGATCCAGCACCTGGCCGGCATGAAGGACTCCAAGGTGATCGTTGCGATCAACAAGGACGAAGAAGCGCCGATCTTCCAGGTGGCTGACTACGGGCTGGTCGCGGACCTGTTCGAAGCGGTGCCAGAGCTGGAAAAGCTGGTCTGATCCGCCTGCTTCACTTATAAAGAACCCGGCCCCGTTACAGGGGCCGGGTTTTTTTATGGCCGGTTACGGGTCAATCGCGATACAAGGAGTGAGCAATGGTGCTGCGTAAAGCAGGCAGGGTGCTGGCATGCATGGCGGTCTTGGTTGCGCCACCGGCCATGGCGGCAGGCAAGTGCGAACGCCTGGTAGCAACCGGCAGCCCTGATGCGCCGCCCTATTCGTGGCAGGACCCGAAAGACCCGCAGCACCTGATCGGTGCCAACGTCGACCTGCTGCGTCAGGTGGCTGGCGAGCTGGGGGTGAAGGTGGAGGTGCTCAGTGCCGGGCGTCGCGAACAGGCACTGCAAGAGGTTCGCAGCGGCCGCATGGACCTGCTGATCGACACGCCGATGCAGGTGGAGCAACTGACTGCGCTGGACTATATCCACCCCCCGTTGCAGTTGAACGAGTACCTGGTGTGGACGCGACACGATGCGCAACTGACCTTCGATGGCCCGGCCGACCTGGCCCGCTACCAGGGTAGTTTGTCCGAACGTGCGCGCCTGACGCCGGCCTTTACTGCGTTCGCCAAGGCGCAGCTCAAGCTGGTGCCCGCGCAGAACCTTACTCAAGCGTTCCAGAAGCTGGTGCTCGGCCAGGTGGACTACGTGCTTGCCGGCCGCTATGCCGGTATGGCCATGGCCCAGAGCCTGGGCATGAGCAATGACCTGATTGCGCGGGGTTTGCCGGTCGACCGCCCAGGCTTGTACCTGGCGCTGTCGCACAATTCCGCGTGCAATGACAGTTGGTTGCGTGGGCAATTGGCGAAAAAACTGACAGAATTGCCGATCTCCGGTGCATCCGAAGCGGTACTGCAACGTAATGTCGAGCGCTGGAAAGCGCAGTTGCAGGTGCCGGCGGACGCCCCCAAACACTAGGAAGATTGCGTGAGAACCCAACCACTGATCCTTGCCCTGGCCGTGCTTGGCCTGGCGGGCTGCGCCAATGACCCGGCCCCTAACGAGCAGATGCGTATTTCCGAACAGGCGCTGGAGCAGGCCAGGGCCGTCGGTGCAACCGACCAGGTCGAATCGCTGAAACTGGCCGAAGACAAGCTGGCGCGGGCCAGGACCAACATGCTGACCGAAGACTACCGCGATGCGCGCATGCGCGCCGAGCAGGCGGAACTGGACGCGCGTTTTGCCGAGGCCCAGGTGCTGAACCAGAAGAGTGAAGAGCAGTTGCAGTTGTTGCAGTCGCGGGTGCAGCGCCTGCGCAAGCAGCTGGAGGTGCAGCCATGAACCGTCACGCACCCTTCGCCGTACTGGCAGTGCTGGCCCTGGCGGCAGGCCTGCAGGGTTGCGCCAGCCAGCGCAGCAGCGCGGCGCTTGAGCAAGCCAGCGCCGCCTTCCAGAAGGTCAAGGACGATTCCGACGTGCTGCGCAGCGCGCCGCGTGACGTGATTCGCGCAGGCGAGTCGCTGGCGCGCGCCGAGCGCTTGTCCAGCTACATCGGCACCGGCTCAGATGTGCGCCATTACGCTTACCTCAGCCAGCGTTACAGCGAGATTGCCGGTGAGCATGCCAAGCTGGCGCTGAACCAGGAGCGCCAAGCCAAGCTGGACCTGGAGCGCCAGCGTTTGCAGCTGGCTTTGCGCGAGGCCAAGCTGGCCAGCGTGCAGCAGCAAGGCAAATGGGTCGAGGCGCAAATTGCCGCGCTGGCCTCGGAGCAAGCCGACCGCGGCCTGGTAATGACCTTGGGTGACGTGCTGTTCGACACCGGCAGTGCCAACCTGAAAAACACCGCCAGCCGAACCGTGCTCAAGCTGGTGCAGTTCCTGCAGCTCAACCCACACCGGGTGGTACGCATCGAGGGCTATACCGACAGCACGGGTACGCCTGAAGAAAACCTCAAGCTGTCGCACGACCGGGCTCAGTCCGTTGCCGACATGCTGGTGGACCTTGGTGTCGACGAAAAGCGCCTGCAGGTCGAAGGCTACGGCGACCAGTACCCGATCGAGGCCAATGCCTCGGAGCGGGGCCGGGCGCAGAACCGCCGGGTCGAGATTGTGTTTTCCGACGACAAGGGCAGGCTCGCGCCGGCGCGTTGAGCGTGAGTGTTCGGCTCGGTGCGGTCGGCGCCGATCAGATCGCGCGCCGCCCGCGCGGCGCTGGATCTCACAGGCGCTGAAGATGCAGTGGCGGCCCAACCATCTGTCCCGGTACACTTCTTGACTGTTACGGTATCCTCTACTGTCAGTGAGTCGCACAAGAACAACGAGCCCGTCCGCGCGTCGAGATCCCGCCATGACCAACCTGCTGCTGTACCAGCGTATCGCCCAGCAACTGGCCGATGACATTCGTCGCGGCGTCTACCAGCCAGGCGAGCGGGTACCCTCCGTACGCAAGATGAGCGCCCAGCTCAACGTCAGCCATGCCACGGTGCTGCAGGCCTACGCCAACCTCGAAGACCAGGGCCTGATCCGTGCGCGGCCGCAGTCCGGCTACTATGTGCACCAGACCCCGGCCCTGACCGCTCCGACCCCGGATATCGCCAGGGTCGAGCGCCCAGGCCTGGTCACACGTGCCAGCATCATCCAGCAGGTATTGACCGAGGCCCGCCGCGACGGTGTGTTCCCGTTCGGTGCTGCCGTGCCGCATGTGGATTATCTGCCCGTGCGCGCGCTGCACCAGCAAATCGCCAAGGTGACACGCTTCCACAGCCCGCGCGCCTTCAGCTACATGTTCAGCCCAGGGTTCGAGCCGCTGCGCCGGCAAATTGCCATTCGCATGCGCGATGCCGGTGTGATCGTCGACCCGCGTGAGGTGATCGTGACCCACGGCTGTGTCGATGCCCTGCAGATGTCGTTACGGGTGCTGACCCGCCCCGGGGACCTGATCGCCGCCGAGTCGCCGACCTATTACGGTTTGCTGCAACTGGCGGACCTGCTGGGTTTGAAAGTGATCGAGATCCCCAGCGACCCGTCCACGGGGATCAGCCTCGAAGCCTTGCAACTGGCGGCAAACCAGTGGTCGATCAAGGCCTTGGTGTTGACTGCGCGGCTGAGCAATCCGCTGGGCGGTACGGTGCCGGAAGAGCGGCAAAAGCAGCTGCTGCGCCTGGCGTCGGACTTCGATATCCAGATCATCGAGGACGACATCTATGGCGAATTGATGTTCGAGCAGGGCAAGAGCAAGGCACTGAAAGCCTTCGATCGCCTGGACCGGGTGATCTACTGTTCGAGCTTCTCCAAAACCTTGTCTCCCGGGGTGAGGGTTGGCTGGATGATCGCCGGGCGTTACCAGGACGAGATACAGCGCCTGCAAACTTTCACCACCCATTCAGCCTGCAGTGTGACCCAGATGGGCGTGGCAGCGTACCTGGAGAATGGCGGCTACGACCGGCAACTGCGCTATATCCGCCAGGAGTACCGCAAGAATCTCAGTGCCTACCAGCTGGCGGTGCAGCAGCACTTCCCCGAAGGTACCCAGATGACCCGGCCTACCGGGGGGTTCATCCTCTGGGTGAGCCTGCCTGGGCGGGTGAATACGCAAGAGCTGCATGTGCGTGCGTTGGAGCAGGGCATCAGTATTGCCCCGGGGTTGATATTCAGTAACACGGAACAGTTCAACCACTGCATCCGCCTCAACTGCGGTATTCCGTGGAACAAGGAGGCAGAGCGGGCGGTCATGACCTTGGGCTTGCTGGCACAGCAGCTGTGCCGCGAACCTGCGCTCACACTTTTGTGAGGCTTGCCAGCAGCCCGCGGA
>NZ_BCBD01000083.1:0-24034 GCF_001320345.1 Pseudomonas sp. NBRC 111127
CGCTGCTCGGGATACAGGTGACGAACAGCATCGACCCAGCCCTGCGCCAGCAATTGTTGGAAACACGCCCGCGATTCAGGTTGCAGCAGCGCGTCCTTGAGCCATGAGCGCGGGTTATAGATGTCCAGATCGGTCGGCACAACATTGAAATCGCCCGCCAACACCGCAGGGTGGCTGCTGCCCTGCAGTGTTTGGGCATGCTTGATCAGGCACTCGAACCAGCGCAGTTTGTAATCAAACTTGGGGCCAGGTTGCGGGTTGCCATTGGGCATGTAAAGGCAGCTAACCAATACACCGTGCACCGCAGCCTCCAGATAGCGGCTCTGCTGATCGTCCTGCATGCCGGGCAGCCCGCGACGTACCTCCAGCGGCTCGCTATCGCGCGCCAGGATCGCCACGCCATTCCAGGAGGGTTGCCCCTGATACAGGCAGCCATAACCTGCCGCTTCGATGGCCTGGCGCGGAAACTGCTGATCGGCCGCCTTCAGCTCCTGCAAGCAGGCAATGTCCGGTTGCTCCCGCTCCAGCCAGGCCAAGAGCGCGGGCAGGCGGCTGCGGATGCCATTGATATTGAAGGTGGCGATCTTCAGCGCTTTCATGCGTCAGGGTCGCTCACGTGAGCCTGTACGGCATCCTCCATTGCCCGTATATGTGCCTCGTCGGCCAGTGCCTTCAGCGCCAACCAGTCATCCCAGTCAATCGCGCCGTCGTCCCGCAGCGCCTCGGCGGTGCGAACCAGTTCGTGGTGGTAGGCATCCGGCGATTCGCGCCGGTAGCTGATGTCGTCGTACTGCGCGTACCAGGCTTCAAGTTCAGGAATGCTGCGTTCGATGCTCATGACGGCCGCCTCGTTCTATCCCTGCTAGTGAGAGCCCAGGCCCCGCGCAATTGTTCAACTGCAACGGTCAGCCGGTCAGCCTCCCTACCGCTGAAGCAGTGCATTGGAACTTCTCACCCCTTCCGAGACGTCCCACATCCACACCTGGCGAAAACGGAGATAGAACGATGAGTGCAAAACTGAGTGGCAAGCGCGTAGCCTTTTTGGTCACCGATGGCTTCGAACAAGTGGAGTTGACCGGACCGCGTGAAGCCTTGGAGAAAAACGGGGCCGTGATCGACATCCTGAGTGACAAGGAAGGCACTGTCCGCGGCTGGAACCATGACAAGCCGGCCGACGAGTTTGCGGTGGACGCGACGTTCGACAGCGCCCACCTCGACCTTTACGATGCCATTGTGCTACCGGGTGGGGTACAGAATTCCGACACCATCCGCCTGATACCTGGCGCCCAGAAACTGGTGAAAAGCCACAACTCGGCCAGCAAGCCGCTGGCGGTGATCTGCCACGGCGCCTGGCTGCTGGTGTCGAGTGGACTGGCCAAGGGCAAACGGATGACCAGTTACCAGACATTGCAGGATGATATCCGCAATGCAGGTGGTGACTGGGTCGATGAAGAGGTAGTGGTGGACGGCAACCTGATCACTAGCCGCAAGCCGGATGATATCCCCGCCTTCAGCGAGCAATTGATCAGGGCCCTTGCTGGCTAGCTGCCCGACCCGTGAACTGGCAAATACCTGGTTTGCCAGTTCAACACGCCAGCGCCGTTTGCATGCAATCACCTGACGGTTGCTGCAACGGTTTGCAAAACCGGCCCACCACCTTACAATCGCGATTAATTCCCATATGCATCTGATTAGCGGAAAGGTGAAGTGCCCATCGACGCCCCACTGCAACCCATCGACAGCCTGTATCGCGACCACCACGGCTGGCTGCAAGGCTGGCTGCGCCACCGCCTGGGTGATCGCGAGCGGGCGGCGGACATCGCTCAGGACACTTTCCTGCGCCTGCTGGTAACCCGCCGCCTGCCGGAACAGCGCGACGGCCGTCGATTCCTGGTGCAGATCGCCCGCAATCTGGTCATAGACCAGTGGCGTCGCCAGCGTATCCACCAAGCGTATCTGGAGAGCATCGCCGCCCTGCCCGAGCCAGAAACGCCGTCACTGGAAACCCGCGCAATCGTGATCGAAACCCTGATGCAGATCGACGCCATGCTCGACAAGATGCCTGCAAAGGTACGCGAGGCATTCCTGCTGTCGCAATTTGAAGGGCTGACCTACACACAGATCGCAGCGCGGCTGGACGTCAGCGTCAGCTCGGTGCAAAAGTACATGCTCCGCGCCATCACTGCCTGCTATCAGGTCCTGTACGCTGAATGAAGAACGTCAGCGAAGCCCCCCTCTCCCCCGCAATCGTCGAGCAGGCCAGCCATTGGCTCATGCTGCAATGGAGCGGTGAGTTCGAAGCGGCGCAACAGCAGCGCTTTCTTGAATGGCGCGCCGCGGACCCGGAGCACGATCGCGCATGGCGACGCCTGGAGCGCCTGCAAAGTACCCTGAGCGGTGTCCCAGCGGATACAGCACTAGGGGTGCTGCGCGAGCTGCCCGATGCACGTCGTCGGCAGGCGCTCAAGCTGCTCGGCACGCTGCTGTTGGCCGGCGGGAGCGGCTATCTGGTCCATTCACAATCCCCTTGGCGCGAAGCCACGGCAGACCTGCGCAGCGGCACTGGCGAACGCTTGCAACGCTCGCTGGACGATGGCAGCCAACTTAGCCTGAACAGCGGCACTGCGGTTGATATCCGGTACAACGCGTCGGAACGGCGCATTTGCCTGCTCGCTGGGGAGTTGTTGCTTGAAAGTGGTCATGACCCGGCGCATCGCCCGCTGATCGTTGAAACTGCAGCGGGAGAAATCCAGGCGTTGGGCACACGCTTTTCCGTGTACCAGCGTGAGGATGGCAGCCACGTCGAGCTGTTTGAAGGCGAGCTGGAGCTGCGTCCGCGGCAGTCGCCCGCCAGCCGCCTTCACGCAGGACAAAGTCGCTGGTTTTCCGCCAATCGCCTCGGCGACCTCGGGCCAGCCAACCTCAACACCATCGCCTGGCTAGACGGCCGCTTGATCGCCGAGCGCATGCCGCTGGGGCACTTCGTCGCCGAGCTGGCTCGCCATCGTCCCGGTGTGCTTCGCTGCGACCCCGCTGTAGCGCAGTTGCCACTGACGGGGGTGTTTCCCTTGGCAGACACCGACCGCGTGCTGATGGCAGTTCAGCAGTCGCTGCCCGTAAAAATACAGAGATTGACGCGCTTCTGGGTCAATGTCAGCCCGGCTTAGAAACGCACAAGACTGCTGGCCGTTTGCTGCCAGCCTGGAATGGCAAAAAAGAGTTTGTGCGGTGTTGTCGTTTTGGTCGAGTTGTACGGGATACCTCTTGAAACCCATCAACAAGCCTTCTCAAGAGGATCGTTCAGAGTGTCGCACCTGCCCACGCCAACCCGTTCACGGCTGACCCGCCACATCCTGCTTGCCAGCTTGCTCGGCGGCGCCCCTTTATTGCTTGCCATGCCTGCCGCACTGGCCTACGCAAGTGAACAGACACGCCATTACGCCATCCCGGCTGGGGGCCTTGATCAGGCGCTGAACCGTTTCGCAAGCCAGTCCGGCATCTTGCTGTCCGCAGACGCACAATTGACCGCTGGCAAGCATACCCCGGGGCTCAGCGGCACCTACTCGGTGAGCGATGGCCTCGCCCAGTTGCTGACCGGCACCGGCCTGCGCGTGCTCAAGGGTGAGGACAGCTACATCATAGAAGTGGCAGCGGACAGCGAAGGTGCCCTGGAACTGGGGGCGACTACCGTAACCGGCGCACTGCTGTCTGGCACCACCGAAGGCACAGGTTCGTACACCTCACGTTCAGCGCAGACGGCGACCAAACTGCCATTGTCCCTGCGCGAGACGCCACAATCGGTCACGGTCATCACGCGCCAACGCATCGAGGACCAGAACCTCGCCAACCTCAACGAGGTGGTGCAGAACACTCCTGGGCTCACCCTGCGCCGGACTGGCCCCGAACGATCCTCGTACTACGCCCGGGGGTTTTCCCTCGATAACATCATGTACGACGGCCTGCCCACCAGCCTGGACAGCTCACAAGTATCCCAGGACCTGCTGTCGGCCGACATGGCCATGTATGACCGGGTCGAAGTCGTGCGCGGTGCCACCGGCCTGATGCAGGGTGCGGGCAACCCTGCGGCGTCGATCAACCTGATCCGCAAGCGGCCGACGCGCGAGTTCCAGGCCAGCATCGAAGGCAGCATGGGCAGTTGGGACCGTTACCGCACCGAGGTCGATGTCTCCGGCGCGCTCAACGACAGCGGAACCGTTCGCGGCAGAATGGTGACGGCATATCAGACCGGCAACAGCTACCGAGACACACTGGAAAACGAACGCAACCTGTTCTACGGCATCCTGGAGGCCGACCTGGACGACAGCACCACCTTGACCCTGAGTGCATCGCGCCAGCAAGACAACAACAATGGCAACGGCTGGACCGGCCTGCCGGTGGGCTTTGACGGCAGCGACCTGCATTTGTCACGCTCTACTTCGCTGAGCAGCGACTGGGAGTATTGGGACAAGACCAGCGCCTCTGCCTACGCGGCACTGGACCACATTCTGGACAATGGCTGGAAGCTCAACCTCTCGGCCACCAAAACCTGGGCCGACCTCGACATGCTGGGCACCTATCTGGTCGCTAACACCACCACCCAGGCCTATAACCAGTTCGTCGGCGCGGGGCACTATCGGGAAACCCAGAACAGCTTCGACGCCTATGCCAGCGGCCCGTTTCGCCTGATGGACCGAGACCACGAACTGGTGGTCGGCGCCAGCCACCGGCGGGTGGTGTTCAACGGTGATGTGCCCTACAACATCTTGCTGAACAGCAACATCGACCTCTACAACTGGGATGCTGGCGCCACACCAAAACCGCCGAGCCAGGACAAGTACGGCTGGCAGAACACCAACGCCAAGCTCAACAGCGTTTATGCCACCACACGCCTGAGCCTGGCCGACCCGCTGAAGCTGATCCTGGGCAGCCGCCTGGACTGGTACGACAACACCACCACCTCCCCCTACAAAAGCACCGCCCCGAGCGAGCTGAAAGTCACCCGGCATGTCACCAAGTACGCCGGCCTGATCTATGACATCGACGAGCATCACAGCGTGTATGTGAGCTACACCGATATCTTCAAACCCCAGAACTACAAGGATGCTTCCGAAAACATCATTGCGCCGATCACCGGAAAAAACCATGAACTGGGCATCAAGGGTGAATACTTCGACGGGGCACTGAACGCATCGGCTGCCCTCTTCCAGATCGACCAGGAAAACCGTGCGAAATCGTTTACCGACGGTTGCCCTACTGCCCCGACTACCCCGTGCTACGAGGCGGCAGGCAAAGTGCGCAGCAAGGGCATAGAGCTGGAGGTACAGGGCCAATTGACGCCTGATTGGCAACTGGCTGCCGGTTATACTTTTGCCGAGGCCAAGTATGTCAAGGATACCAAGAAAGAAAACGAGGGCCGTCTGTTCGACACCGACATACCCCGCCATCTGTTCAAGATGAGCACGTCCTACACACTGCCGGGTCAATACAACCAGTGGCGTGTCGGAGCCTCCCTTTATCACCAGAATCGAATCTACAACAAGAACACCACCTTCATGATCGAGCAGGATGGCTACACCTTGGTGGACTTCATGTTGGGGTTCAAGCCGACCGAACACATCGATGCGCGCGTCAACCTTAACAACGCGTTCGACAAGAAGTACTACAACGCCCTCAGCAACTCTGTCGCGGTGCCGAGCAACGTTTACGGTGAGCCACGCAACCTGATGCTGTCGCTGAAGTACACATTCTGATAGCTGTGCTGCCCCCGGCTCTTGAACAGCCGGGGCAACAGATGGATGCCATGTGCGGCAGACATGCGTCCACGGTAGCTTGGCTCACGGTTTCTTTTCCACGTCCCTTGGTGCTTTCGCGGGGCCTTGGGGGTCCACTTGAGGGTCGTCCAGATCAGGGGAGTCCGGGTCGAAACCCAAGTCCTGATCAGTTGTTGCATGATCGGAAGAATGGGGGCCTTTCTGCCGCTGATCGTCGGGTTTGTTCATCATCTAGTCTCCGAAGTGTGAGAAATGTGGTTTGTTCACCGTCACGGCCTTGCCCTGTCTGAACAATGTCGTGGCTTGATCTTGAACACGTCAATGGGAGTCCTCCCTGCCTGGCCCCGCTTCGTCGTGCTCCCCCAGTTGCTGGTATCGCTTACGAAGCGCATGGAGTTCAGCTGGCCCCATATCTTCAAGGTCGAGCAACGCCTTGTGCGCCCGTTGGGTAGTGCGCAACAGTTCGTCAAGTTTGATGTGCAACTCGTCGCTATCACGGTTTTGGGTATTCTGGATCAGGAACACCATCAGGAACGTGATGATCGTGGTCGATGTATTGATGACCAACTGCCAGGTGTCGTTGAAATGAAACAAGGGCCCGCTTACGCCCCAGGCAATGATCAGCATAAAGGCAATAACGAACGTCAACGGCCGCCCGCTATGGTTGGCTAGCCATTGTGCAAACCGATCAAACTTCATGGCTGAGCCTCCTTCATGGTGTACCTCAGTGGAACCCAGGCATCCGGTGGAGGATTGCAACACCGGTAAAGTTCCCTTTTGCATGGCCATCCACTCGTCAATCGCACTGAACAATCCGGTCCCGGTTCCTGTCGCTACTGTTACATACAGGAGCGCAGGGACTTATGGTGAGCGAGATCCGCATCGGAATTTCCGGTTGGCGCTATGGCCCATGGCGCAAGGACTTCTACCCCGAGGGGCTGCGCCAGGACGACGAGCTGGCGTTTGCCTCGCGGGCAGTCAACAGCATCGAAATCAACGGTTCGTTCTACGCACTGCAAACGCCCGAGCGCTATGCCAAGTGGCGTGACGAGACACCGGAGGGGTTCGTGTTCTCTGTCAAGGCGCCGCGCTACATCACCCACGTACGCAGGCTGCGCGAAATCGACGAGGCGCTTGCCAACTTCTTCGCGTCGGGCCCCTTGCTGCTGGGTGACAAGCTGGGCCCCTTCCTGTGGCAGTTTCCCCCGAATCTGAAGTTCGACGCGCAGCGCTTCAGCGACTTTCTGGCCAAGCTGCCACGCGACCGCAAAGCCGCCCGCAGCCTTGCGCACCACGCCGCCGAACGCCTGCAAGGCAACGGCGGCACGGCCGTGCCGGGTAATGCGCGCTTGCGCCACGCCGTGGAAATCCGCCACCCCAGCTTCCTCTGCGACACCTTCATCGACCTGCTACGCAAGCACAAGGTTGCCCTGGTGGTCGCCGACAGCGCCGGCAAATGGCCCTATGTCGAAGAGGTCACGGCCGAGTTCGTGTACCTGCGCCTGCATGGCGATGTCGAACTGTACAGCAGCGGCTACACGGCCAGGGCGCTGCGCCGCTGGCGCCTGCGCATCCAGGCCTGGGCTGCGGGCAGCCAGCCTGAGGATGCTCAGCGTGTGGTGCGCCGCGCTCCGGCAAAACGCACCTCCCGTGACGTCTACTGCTACTTCGACAACGACCAGAAAGTCCACGCCCCCTACGATGCCCGCCGCCTGCTGGACAAGCTAGGCCTTGACGGCGAGTTGGTGACCGAACCAGGCGTCGAGCCGCAGGAGCCGCTATGAACCCGACACTGCCCGCCCCCCGCTGCATCATCGACAAGGTCACCGCCGTACATCGCCTGACGGTACTGACCCTCAACGTGCACAAAGGCTTCACCCTGTTCAACCGCCGCTTCATTTTGCCTGAGCTGCGCGAGGCGGTACGCTCGACCGGCGCCGACCTGGTGTTTCTCCAGGAGGTGCACGGCACTCATCACCATCATGCCGAGCGCCATCCCAAGTGGCCACAGACACCCCAGTACGAATTCCTCGCCGACAGCATGTGGCCGCAGTTCGCCTATGGCCGCAATGCGGTCTACCCCCATGGCGACCATGGCAACGCCCTGCTGTCCAAGTTCCCCATCCGTGCCCATGACAACCTGGATGTTTCGGTCCATGGCAACGAAGAACGGGGCCTGCTGCATTGCCAGCTGGAAGTGCCGGGCCATGAACAGG
This sequence comes from Pseudomonas sp. NBRC 111127, assembly GCF_001320345.1. Taxonomy (NCBI): domain Bacteria; kingdom Pseudomonadati; phylum Pseudomonadota; class Gammaproteobacteria; order Pseudomonadales; family Pseudomonadaceae; genus Pseudomonas; species Pseudomonas sp. NBRC 111127. The sequence continues at coordinate 7,988 of NZ_BCBD01000083.1, forward strand.
TGCACACCGTCTGCGTACACCTGGGCCTGCGTGAGGAGCATCGTCAGCGTCAGGTCGGCCTGCTGCTGACATTGCTGGACAGCCTGCCGCCGGATGAGCCGGTCATCGTCGCCGGCGACTTCAACGATTGGCGCCTGAAAGCAGATGCGCGGCTGTCGGGCCACCTGGTGGAAGCTTTCGGCAAGCCGGCACGCAGCTTTCCCGCGCGCTTGCCGATGCTGCGGCTGGACCGCATCTACCTGCGTAACGCACAAGCTTGCGAAGCACGGGTGTTGTCCAGATACCCATGGTCCCACCTCTCCGACCATGCCCCGCTGGTGGCGCAGGTGACGCTATGAAACTGAATTGGTGCGACGGCAACCGCGTCGAGTTGCTGATAAACGGCGAGCAGTATTACCCCCGCGTATTCGAGGCCATGGCCCAGGCACGCGAGGAAATCCTCCTGGAAACTTTCATCATTTACGACGACAAGGTCGGTCAACCCTTGCGCCACGCCCTGATCGATGCCGCGCGGCGCGGGGTGCGGGTCGAGGTGGCGGTGGACGGCTACGGCACCGCCGACCTGCCTGACGATTTCATCTCGTCGATGACCGAGGCCGGGGTGCGTTTCCATTCCTTCGATCCGCAACCACGGCTGGTGGGCATGCGCACCAACCTGTTTCGCCGCTTGCACCGCAAGATCCTGGTGATCGACGGGCAACGCGCCTTCATTGGCGGCATCAATTACAGTGCCGACCACCTGGATGACTTCGGCCCACAGGCCAAGCAGGACTACGCCGTGGAGGTCGTCGGCCCGGTGGTGGCCCAGGTGCATGCTTCTTCCTGCCGCATGCTCGCACCGGTGCTGGATGCCGCCAGCAGGGTTCAGCCGGGCGGCATCGCTTCAGGCCCGACGAGCGCCGTGCTGGTGGAGCGCGACAACCAGCGCCATCGCAACGATATCGAAGCCTGCTACCTGCAGGTTTTCCGTGAAGCAAGGCATCGTATCGTCGTGGCCAACGCCTACTTCTTCCCGGGCTACCGCTTGCTGCGCGAACTGCGCAACGCCGCCCGGCGCGGGGTCGAGGTGACGCTGATCCTCCAGGGGCAACCGGACATGCGCTGGGTACGCGCGCTCTCGCGGCTGCTCTACAACTACCTGTCGCGCGACGACGTGCGCATCCATGAGTACTGCCAGCGGCCGCTCCATGGCAAGGTTGCGTTGGTGGACAATGACTGGTCCACCGTAGGCTCAAGCAACCTCGACCCCCTGAGCCTGTCGTTCAACCTTGAGGCCAACCTGCTGATTCGCGACCCCGCGTTCAACGAACACCTGTACCAGCACTTGACCGAACTGAGCCGGGAGCACTGCAAGACCGTGACGCTGGAGCGCATGGTGCGCGGCTACTGGTGGCGTGCCCCGCTGATCTTTCTGGGCTTCCACATCACGCGCTATTTCCCGCGGATCGCCGGCTGGTTTCCGGCGCACCGGCAGCGCCTGCAGTCGCTGCAAGGCGACGGCGAGGCCCCGGCCGACTACCACGGGGGCAAGACATGATGGCCACTTCACGCTGGAAGACCTGGGGCAAGCGCTTGCTGACCGTGCTGTTCCTGGTGTTGATACCGGTACTGCTGTTCACCCTGGCACGTAACCTGGACTGGAACGAAGTCCGCCAGTCGCTGCTGGCGTACCGGCCCTCGACCCTGGCCTTGGGGTTGCTGCTGGCCCTGTGCAGCTACCTGGTATTCGCCAGCTACGACCTGCTCGCCCGCGCCTACACAGGCCACCACCTGCCGGCCCGACAGGTACTGCCGGTAGCGTTCGTCTGCTATGCGTTCAACCTCAACTTCACCACCTGGGTCGGTGGCGTTGCCCTGCGTTATCGCCTGTACAGCCGGCTGGGCCTGGATACCCCAACCATCACCCGCATCATCACCTTGGGGCTGTTGACCAACTGGATGGGCTACCTGCTGCTGGCCGGTACGGTATTCGCCCTGGGCTTTGTGAAACTGCCGGAAAGCTGGGCGGTGGGTGCCAGCGGCCTGCGCCTGATCGGCGTATTGATGGTGGCGGTAGCGTTGGCATACCTGTGCGCCTGTGCCTTCGCCACGCGGCGCACGTGGGCGCTGCGCGGGCACGAAATCACTCTGCCGAGCCTGCGTATGGCCCTCTGCCAGGTGGCGCTGGGCGCAAGCAACTGGGCGCTGATGGCAGCGCTGATTCACCTGCTGTTGCCCCCTGAGCTGTTCTATCCCTCGGTGCTGGGTGTGTTGCTGATCAGTTGCGTCGCCGGCGTGGTCGCTCACATTCCTGCCGGACTCGGCGTACTGGAAGCCGTATTCCTGGCGCTGCTCCACGGCCAGCTAGGCCAAGGCACCCTGGTGGCCGCACTGCTCGGCTATCGGACGTTGTACTACCTGATCCCGCTGCTAATGGCGGTGGTGACCTACCTGATCCTCGAAAAGCGTGCCAAGGCCTTGCGCAGACAGGCCGGGGCAGCCCTCGACAAGCGCTGACGGGCCCTGGTGCCCGGGAGGTATATCATGCGATTCGCTCTGTACATGGCAATGCTGGGCACCCTGAGCAGCGGGCAGGTGCTGGCCGAAGGTTGCGACGTGGTCACCCGCTCATCCAGCGAGGCGGTCAAACCGGTGCAGCAACACACCTGTTACAGCTACGGCAACATGCCCGCTGAGGCGATTGCCTGGTCGTGCAGCAACGAAAGCAAGGAAATGTTGAACAGCCAGAAGCGTCGGGTGGAGCGTTGCCCCGACGGCAGCGTTGGCAGCTGCATCGCGCCTCTGACGCAGGAGACGCTGGCCAACCCCGATGCCGCTGGGCGTGATGAGCCTGCCACCCGCCCTGCACTACCCAAGGATGCGCGGATCATCACCTACTACTACGACACCCCTGGCTTGGGCCAGGCACGTAGCGATTGCGAACGCAACAACGGTGTCTGGCAGACCCATTGAGGGCGTAACTCAAACCAGATGCGTGACGGGTGAGTTTCCACATGATCTGAACAACGTCCTGTCGCTCTCCCGTCTCACATCTGTCAGCCACTGGGCCTCATGGCGAAATCGGATCGCTCGCCGGGAATGTTTCATCCAGTGCATTATCGACATTGGATTCTTTCGACTCAGCCAACTCACCACACTTGCAGTCGCTCATACGACAGGGCTCGCCGTTGCGATGGCCCTTCGCACAGGCTTCGCAGCAATAGGCCTTGCCATCCTGGACCACAGCATTGGCATCCACTGTGCAAGAACAATGGGTGCAGGAACAGCGTTGCTCGTTCATCTCGGCTCTCTCCCTTCGTCATCGGGTACCACGTCATCGGTCCACAGCTCGCCGTCCAGCGGCGCGGAGCGAGCCAGTTCGGCCTCGTCCAGGCCGAACCCACCACCGATCTCGTGGGCCTGCACCTGGCGCAAGGTCTTGTCCGCCGGGCCGCCGCTGCCAGGCTCATCCGGATCGCGGGCACCGGTCTCATCGAGCAGCGTATCGGGGCTCAGGTCATCGAGGGTGACATTGTCCTCGTGCAGGCTGTCGCTCAGCGCCTCGCCGCCGGTCATCCCGCTTTCGGCGACACGCCGGGGCGGATAATCCTCGGCGATCTCCCGCGCCGGTCGCTCGTCGCCGACACGCCCCTGGCGTTCATCGCGGCGTTCGCTGAAATCCAGCTCGTGGACGCTGCCCATGCGGTCCTCGGTGTCGTCGATCTCAATGGGCGGTCTTGGGTCATCGGGTGTGGACATGAACGTTCTCCGTCTGTGGGCTTCACTCGGTCGACCCTCCCCAGCGGCAAATGATTCAGAGTTTCTGCCAGCCCCCACCCCTCGCATTTTTTGAACTCCTCGCGCCACCGCCGCCTCCCAATCCTGAGACCCGCGAACCCTTCCGGAGCCCGTCATGGCCAAACCCCTACAGGAGTACCAGCGCAAGCGCGACTTCAATGCCACGCCCGAGCCGGCTGGTAAACGCGCCCGCCCCCGCTCGGCCCATGCGCTGCAGTACTGCATCCAGAAGCACGATGCCAGCCACCTGCATTACGATTTTCGCCTGGAGCTCGACGGCACCCTCAAGAGCTGGGCCATCCCCAAGGGCCCCTCACTGGATCCCAAGGTCCGGCGCCTGGCAGTGCATGTAGAGGATCATCCGCTGGATTACGCCAACTTCGAAGGAAGCATCCCTGAAGGCCACTACGGCGCCGGCGATGTCATTGTCTGGGACCGGGGTGTGTGGGAGCCCGAGGGCGACCCGCGCGAAGCCTATGCAAAGGGCAAGCTGCGCTTTCGCCTGCAGGGCGAGAAACTGTCAGGGGTCTGGAACCTGTTCCGCACTCACCTGGCCGGCAAGAAAGAGCAGTGGATGCTGGTCAAGTCCCATGATGGGCAGGCACGCAGTGAAACGGACTACAGCATTGTCGAGGCCCTGCCGGACAGCGTGCTGAGCGAGCGCACCCTGCCCCCGCGCAGCCCGGCCAAGGCGACCACCACCAGGCACAAGCGAGCCGGCCGCAAAGCCCTGCCGGATATACTCCAGCCGCAACTGGCCACGTTGGTCGATTCCCCGCCAAGCGGCGATTGGCGCTACGAAGTCAAGTTCGACGGCTACCGCATCCTGGCGCGTATCGACGGTGACGACATACGCCTGTTTACCCGTAATGGCCACGACTGGAGTGCGAAGATGCCCCGGCAGGTCGAGGCGCTCAAGGCCCTGGGCCTCGACTCGGCATGGCTGGACGGCGAGATGGTAGTGGTCGACGACAACGGCGTGGCCGACTTCCAGGCTTTGCAGAACGCCTTCGACACCGAGCATGACGAGCGCATCACCTACTACCTGTTCGACCTGCCCTGGCTGGGCGGTGAGGACCTGCGAGCACTGACGCTGCAACAGCGCCGTGCAACCCTCGCCCGGTTGCTGGAAGGCCATGCATCGCAGGTACTCAGGTATTCCGCCGATTTTGAGGAGCCCGTCGAGTCACTGCTCGACAGCGCCTGCCGACTGGAACTCGAAGGCTTGATCGGTAAACGTGCCGACAGCCCTTACGTTGGCCGGCGCAGTAGCGACTGGGTCAAGCTCAAGTGCAAGCAGCGCCAGGAATTCGTGATCGTCGGCTACACCGACCCCAAGGGCAGCCGCAACGGCTTCGGCGCCCTGCTGCTGGCCTTGCACGACCACGACAGCGGCCAGCTGCGTTACGCCGGCAAGGTCGGCACGGGCTTCAGCGCGGCCACCCTGGACAGCATTCACGCCCGCCTCAAGCCGTTGCAAACCGACAGATCCCCCTTGCCGAAACCACCTACCGGTGCCGAAGCCCGCGGCGTGCATTGGCTCAGGCCACAGCTGCTGGCAGAGGTCGCCTATGCCCAGATGACCCGCGAAGGCATCGTGCGTCACTCGGTGTTCCACGGCCTGCGTGACGATAAACCTGCCACCGCCATCGACCTGGAGCGAGCAATGCCCACCAAGCGCGCAGCACAGACAGAACCCGAGAACCTGGGCACCCTGCGCCTGACCCACCCCGACCGCGTGGTCGACGCAACCACGGGCACCACCAAGCGCGAGGTCGCCCAGTACTACGCTCAGGTCGCCGACTGGCTGCTGCCCCAGCTCAAGGACCGACCTGTAGCCCTCGTCCGCGCCCCGGATGGTCTGAGCGGCGAACTGTTCTTTCAGAAAAACGCCGGCCAGCTGCATATTCCCAAGGTGCTCAGCTACAACAAGGCCCAGGCCGGCCAGGCGGCCATGGTGCTCAACGGCGCCGAAAGCCTGCTGGGCGCGGTGCAGATGAACACGCTTGAACTGCACACCTGGAATGCCACCACCAAGGATTTCGATAAACCCGACCGCTTTGTCCTCGACCTGGACCCTGACCCGGCGCTGCCGTGGAAAGCCATGCTCGAGGCCACCCAGCTGACCCTTACCCTGCTCGACGAACTGGGCCTGAAGGTGTTTCTCAAGACCAGCGGCGGCAAGGGCATGCACCTCGTCGTACCCTTGACCCGACGCGCTGGCTGGGACGAGGTGAAGGACTTCAGCCATGCCCTGGTCAATCACATGGCCGGGCTGTTCCCTGATCGTCTCAGCGCCGTGTCCGGGCCGAAGAACCGGGTCGGGCGGATCTTTATCGACTACCTGCGTAACGGCAAGGGTGCCACCACCGTCGCCGCCTACTCGCTGCGGGCCCGCGAGGGCCTGCCGGTGTCGGTGCCGATCTGGCGTGAGGAACTGAGCCAGCTCAAGGGTGCCAACCAGTGGAACATCGGCAACCTTCACACGCGGCTTGCACAGGTCGAAGACCCGTGGGCCGAAATGGGCAAGACACGCCAGTCGATCACGTTGCGTATGCGCAAGCAGTTGGGAATTGCATGATGGAACTGACCCACTTCGATTCGTTGTTACACCGTTTTGCTCACCGTTCGCAGGCCATCGAACGCGACGCTTCGCTAATAGAACTGATGCAGGCCTTGCAGGGCGACCGGCTCGACGTACTCCCGTTGCCCGGCCAGGGCTGCACGCTCGAACGCTGGCGCGTCCTGGCGCGGGTCGCCGGTTACGATCTAAGCCTGGCCAAACTCTATGAAGGCCATACCGACGCCTTGGCAATCCTCGCCGAATGCGGCGCCGCCCAGCATGCCTTCAACGGCATTTGGGGCGTGTGGGCCGCCGAGCCGCCAGATGCCCGGGCATACATTGTCGAGCGGGACGGTGAACGCGTGCGCCTGCAAGGCCGCAAGGCTTGGTGTTCGGGCGCGTTGCAGGTCGACCGTGCCCTGCTGACGGCCTGGGAAGACGACCAGCCTCAGTTGGTGGCCATCGAATTGCCTCATCCCAGCCAGCGCATCTTGGCCGAACATTGGCAGGCCGTAGGCATGGCCGCCACCCGCAGCGTTGTGATCGAATTCGACGACTCGCCAGGGCTGGCCATCGGTTCGCCCGGCCAGTACCTGTCCCGTCCTGGCTTCTGGCAAGGCGGCGCGGGTATCGCCGCTTGCTGGTATGGCGCCGCCGAGGCACTGGCCGGGTACCTTCACGAACAGTGCCGCAAACCCCGGCGCGACCCGCATGCCGATGCGCATCTGGGCGCAGTCGATGCAGCCTTGTACGGTGCCCGTGCCGCCCTTCGCGAATGCGCCACCTGGATCGACCTTCACCCTCAGGATGACGCCAGCTTCGAGGTGCGGCGCACCCGCGCCCAGGTCGAGCAGGCGGTCGAGCAGGTCATTCAGCATGCCGGCCGGGCGCTCGGTGCCACGCCGTTCTGTTGCAGCAGCCATTTCGCCCGGCTCAGTGCCGACCTGCCGGTATACATACGCCAGAGCCACGCCGAACGCGACCTGGCCGAGTTGGGCCGGCAACTGACCGGCCTGCCGGCGGGAGCATGGCAACTATGAGCCAGAACTTGATACAGGCCGCGCAAGGCACACCGTGGAGCGCCTGGCAGCATTCTGCTCAGTTGGCCCGCGCCAGCTGGACGCTGCCCGAGCAGTTGTGCCCACCCGGGAGGCGCCTGGTGCTGCTGGCTCCGCACCCGGACGACGAAATCCTCATGGCCGGCGGGCTGCTGGCCAGCTTCCAGGGACGAGAACAGGACGTGCTGCTTCTTTCTGCCACCAATGGCGAGGGCAGCCACCCGCATTCCTCACAATGGCCAGAGCGCCGCCTGCGCCATCAGCGCCCACTGGAAAGCCGCCATGCCCTGCAACTGCTTGGGCTGGACCTCAACCGCCTCGACTGGCGACGACTCAACCTCAAGGATGGCGCGCTGCCCCACGATGAAGCCTTTTTGGTCAACCACCTGAACCAGTTGCTCAAACCTGGCGACCTGCTGCTGACCACGTGGCGCGGCGACGGCCATTGCGACCACGAAGCAGCAGGTCGCGCCTGTGCCCAGGCGGCCCAGACCAGGCGTGTACAACTCGCTGAGGCCCCAGTCTGGGCCTGGCACTGGGCAAGCCCCGACGACCCGCGCCTGCCCTGGCCCCGCGCACACCGCGTGCAACTGTGCGATGAGCACCTGGCGCTCAAGCGCCAAGCCCTCGCTGCACATGCCAGCCAGTTGCAGCCTGATGGTGATCGCCCACCGGTTGTGCCGGAACAGCTGCAGGCTTGCCTGTTGCAACCATTCGAGCTGCTCTTTCTGTCAACGGAGGCAACATGAGCCTGGACGCACAGTACTTCGCCGACTTGTACGCCGGCAACGATGACCCCTGGGCCTTTCGTACCCGCTGGTACGAACGGCGCAAGCGCGAGCTGACCCTGGCCAGCCTGCCGCGCCAATGCTACGAGCGCGTATTCGAGCCGGCCTGCGCCAACGGCGAGCTGAGCGTTCTGCTGGCCGAGCGCTGCGCCAGCCTGTCGTGCCAGGACATCGACGCGACCGCTGTGGCCTTGGCCCGTCAACGGCTTGCAGGCGTGAGCCACGCCCATGTCGAACAGGGCCACCTGCCGGGCGACTGGCCGGGCGGTCAGTTTGACCTGATCGTGTTCAGTGAGATCGGCTACTACCTGGACCCCACCGACTGGTTGCAGGTGATCGAGCAGTCGGTGGCCAGCCTGGCGTATGACGGTGGTTTGCTGGCCTGCCACTGGCGCCATCCCATCGCCGGCTGCCCGCAGGATGGCCGCGAGGTGCATGCCCTGCTGGCCCGGCATCTGCCACTTTACCCAGTGCTGCGCCACGAAGAGGCGGATTTCCTGCTCGAATACTGGTCGTGTCAGCCCAGCGTCGTGGACCTTGACGAGATCTGCCCATGATCGCCGTCATCATCCCCGCGCACAACGAAGCGCGCCGGTTGGGGCGCTGCCTGACTGCGGTCAAACAGGCCGTGGCACACGCCGAGGGGGCTGGGCTGGCGGTGGAGGTGCTGGTGGTGCTCGATCGCTGTGTCGACGCCAGCGCGCGCATCGCCCGCCGCCACGGCGTGCATACCCTGGAACTGGAGGCCGGCAACGTCGGCATCGCCCGGCGCCTGGGGGCGGCGTGGATGATCGAGCGCGGTGCCCAGTGGCTGGCCTTCACCGACGCCGACAGTCGCGTGCCCAGGCATTGGCTGGTGTCACAGCTGCAATGGCACGCGGACGCGGTGTGCGGCACGGTGCACATCGAACGCTGGCAGCCTTGGCAGAACGCAGCGTTACGCCAGTTGTACCGCAGCCGTTATCAGGCCCGTGAAGGGCATCGGCATATCCATGGCGCCAACCTCGGCGTATGCGCCAAGGCCTACGAGCGCGTGGGCGGCTTCCAGCCATTGCCGGCGCATGAAGATGTGCAACTGGTGCTGGCCCTGGAAGCCAGCGGCGCACAGATCGTCTGGACCGCAGCGCACAGCGTGGCCACCAGCAGCCGGGTGGACAGCCGTGCGCGCGAGGGCTTTGGGGACTATCTCAAGGGGCTGGGGGGACCGCTTGCGTAACTCATGAAGCCTTGCGCGGTCGCTTGGCCGCCGGCTTCTTCGCTTTGGTCTTGCCGCCGAGGCTGCGTTTAAGCAGCTCGGTGAGGTCGATGATGTCGGCGCCCTTCTCAGCCGTCGCGCCCTCGCCTTTGTCCACGGTTTCGATCTTGCCTTTGCTGGCTTTCTCCTCCACCAGGTCGAGGATGGTCTGGCGAAACGCATCATGGTACTCATCGGGCGTCCATTGCCCGCTCATGTCCTCCACCAGGCGCCTGGCCATGTCCAGCTCACGCTTGTCGACCTTAGTCTCGGTCACGCTCTTGTCCAGTTCCAGCGTATCCAGCCCGCGCACCTCCTCCGGCCAGCGCAGGGTGATCAAGACCAGTGCATCTTCCAGCGGGCGCAGCAGGGCCAGGTGCTGGCGGGTGTGCAGCACCACGGTGGCCAAGGCCACCTTACCGGTGCTGTGCAGGGTCTCGCGCAGCAAGGCATAGACCTTGCCACCACGACGATCGGGGCTCAGGTAGTAGGGGGTGTCAAACTGTTGCAGCGGAATGTCGCCGGCGTCGACGAACGAGAAGATGTCGATGGTCTGGGTCGCCTCGGGCCTGGCCTTGCGGATTTCTTCCTCGCTGATCACCACGTAGCGGCCCTTTTCGTACTCCACCCCTTTGACGATGTGCTCCTTGTCGATGTCCTTGCCGGTCACCTTGTTCACCCGCTTGTAGCCAACCGGCTCCATACTGCGCTTGTCCAGCCAGTCGAAGTCCACTCGCTCACTGCGCACGGCGGTATTCAGCGAGACGGGGATGTGCACCAAGCCAAAGCTGATCGCGCCTTTCCAGATTGCCCTCGCCATGGTCGGTTCCTATGCATCGAAAGATTGGCCGGGATGGCTGTAGCGCAACGCGCCACAGCGTTCGCAACACTGGCAGTGAAGGCCGGCGACTTCACTCACCAACAGGCTGCGCCATTGGCAGCCTCGCAGCAGGCAGACGAATTTCATCAGCCACCTCCCTGGCCCGAGAAATACAGGCCCTTACTGTGACTGACTGCGCGGCGCCGAGAAGGTTTATCCGGATTTGCCGGGCAGCCATCAGGCCACCTACCGGAAGTCACTCATCACTTGCCCGTACACTGCGCGCATCGCCTGACGGTTATCCAGGCCCTGTTCACGGGCCAGTACGAAGGCTTGGCGCTGGCGATCGGCGCTGCTGCCCTCGCGCAGGATGTGCCGCGCTTGGATGAATGAACGCTCGGCATCGGCGGTGTCAGCCGGGCACTGCTGCTGCAACTGCATCAGCCAGCCCTCGGCGCTGACCGGCTGTTGCGCGTGGACACCGATGAAGGTGGCCAGGCGGCCCTGACGCAGGGCGCGCCAGTAGTTTTCCTGGGTGACCCAGCGCATCTCGCGGCTGGCGGGGTCATCGTGGCGGGCCAGCGCCTGCTCGACCAGGTGGCGAAACAGGCCGGCAACGGCCAGGGCATCCTCCAGCCGCGGGCAGCCATCGCAGATACGCAGCTCGACCGTCGGAAACCGCCGCGAGGGCCTGATCGCCCACCAGAAGTCACCGTCCTCGGCCAGGCTACCGGTACGTTGCAGCAATGCCCGGTAGCGCTGGTAGGCACTCCAGTCCGGCAACGGCTCTGGCAGCCCCATGTGCGGCCATTCCCCGCACACTGCGCGGCGATAGCTCATGTAGCCGGTATCCTCACCGCCCCAATACGCAGACGAAGTACTGAGCGCCAACAACAAGGGCAGCCAGTACAGCACCCGATTGATCACCCGCATCCGATCAATGCCCACCGGTACGCCGACGTGCACGTGCAGGCCATTCAACAGGCTGCGCCGGGCCACCAGCTGGTAATCGTCGAACAACTGGCGATAGTGCGGGGAGCCACGTGGGCGCTGACGCAGCCACTGGGCGCTGGGGTGGCTCGCCGCGCCGTACAGCCCCGCTCCCTCGTTGGCCAGCGCCTGGGCCAGGCACTGTCGCCGCTCGCCAAAGAACTCACGCGCCTGGTGCAACGTGTCGAAAACCGGCGAAGCGATCTCTATCTGGCTATGGAACATTTCTTCGGCGAACCACGGGCCCAACGCGTCCCGACAACAGCGGGCCACGGCTGCTGACGGAGCCGCCATGACCTGCCCGGTGGCCAGCTTCACCAGCAGGTATTCTTCCTCGATGCCAAACGTGCACTGCCGCGCCACGACGCTATCAGCCGCGACGGGTGACGGTCAGGGCCACGGCGGCAATGCGCTCGACCTGCTCGTAACCGGGTTCAAGCAATTGCTCACCGAATACGTCTGGGTCCAGCTCACGATAGAACCAACTGAACGCAGGCCCTGCCAGGCGTAACCGCACGGCTTCGAGCAGCGCGTCGCGCCCCTCGACGATGGCGACACCGGTGTACAGCAGCAACGTGCCCCCGGGCGACAGGCGCTCCCGGGCTTGGTCGACGATGCGCAGCGACAGCTCGGCACCCAGTGCGCCGCCGCCGTGGCGGTAGGCGCGCTGTCCGGCGTCAAGCATGTACGGCGGGTTGGCGACGATCAGGTCGAACGTACCTGCGATGTCATTGAGCAGGTCACTGTGCTCGACCGAGACATTGGCCACACCGGCCAAGGCGGCATTGATGGCGGTGTAGCGCAATGCCATAGGGTTGATGTCCACTGCGCAAACCTGAGCGTGTTGGGCGGCGCGAGCGATCACCAACGCCCCTACACCGCTGCCACAGCCGATGTCTACGGCATGCTGCACGCGCTCGGGCGTGCTGCTCAAATGATCGTGTATCAGCTGGGCGAAACGGTAGCTGTCGGGGCCAAAGAACACCGCGTCGCGGCTGTCCGTTGGCCAGGCAGCATGTACCAGCAACAGATCGTCCAGGCTGGACCAGCGCACAGTGCTGCGCCACAGCGCACCTTGGGCCTCCAGCACGCCAGCGAGGCGCAGCTGCGCCAGTTCATCGGGGCTGAGCAGTGACGCGGCGAACGGCCTACTCCAGCCGAACACATCACGCAGGGTACGCGCCTGCTGCGCATCGGCCCGGGCATTGACCCTGGCCTGGGTCGCCGGCGTCACGCAAGTGAAACGATAGCCGTCGGCACGCAGGCGACGCCCCAACTGCAACAAGGCCTCATCGGCACGGATCTGGTCTTGGTCGAGCAGCATCAGTAGAGCCCTCCTTGCATCAAGCCGGTGGCCTGAATGAACGCGCGGGTGGCCTGCAGGCCCTGGGGGGTAGCATGCCGATTGCCAGCCATCGCTTCGATCAGCGCAGCCATGTCTGCAGCCGGTGGCGCAAGGGGTGTTTCATCTGCCAACTGCAAGGCGTGCTCCCACTGCCCTGGCAGCACCCGACGGATTTCTGCGCCTTGCCAGTCTCCGGCGATCCAGTCATGCCAAAGCTGCTTTTCATAAGCATCGAACACACCGAACATGGCCGCTACAGGGCCTTCTATCAGCGACCAGAAGCGGCTTTGTCGGGGATCGTTGTCGCGCTTGATCCAACCCTGAACCTGTAGCGCCTCCAGAAAATCAGGCATCGCGCCGGGTTCGGCAAGCCACTGGTTGATGGTGCGTCCTTGCAGGCGACAACGGTCCGAATGCATGCACTGGCCATAGATGCGCTTGCGCTCCAGCGCGCCGAGCAATTCGGCCTGCAGGTCGAACGAGGCGATCAACGACGGCGTGTCGATCCCCAGGTCATTAAGACGGTAGCCATGCCTGACACGCTCGTAGAACGCGGGTTTCTCGTCCCGCACCAGCTCGGTGAAGCTCTCTACGGCGCGGCGCGCATGGCCGCTGGCGGCATTATCGATGGTCACATGCAACTGGAAGTAATGGGCGTCGATACCCAGCTCGGCCAGCTCGTGGGTGGTGATCAGCAGATGCAAAGGGGGCTGTTCGTAACCCAGGTTGTAACCGATCACTTCTGGAAGAAAACGCTCGCAGTGCTGGCCGAGCGCCAGTTGCAACGCGCCCTGCAGGTAGCGAGCGGGGTCAAGCGATGGCTCCTGCAGGCAACCCAGGCGACTGAGCAAGCGCTGGTAGATCAACACGTGATTGCAGCGTGGGTCACCGTCTCCGAGTTCTTCGAGGAAGGTGCGGATCAGCCCATGGAAGCGCGGGTCCTGCCAATGCCATAGGGCTCCGTGTAGCCAGGCGCCGTCGACCGCTTTGGTCGGCGCGACTTGCTGCAGAAACCACAAGGCATGGGCCCGATTGGCAAAAAAACGACGGGGGCCGCCCTGACGCCGTTGTTCCAGGTAGGCCGCATGCTCGCTGGCGACACGTCCCGCATGGTTATCGGCCCATTGCGGGAGTAGCCCAGGATCATCTGGCAGGTCGTCGCAAAGCGCACGGGCCAGATGCAGTTGCTCTTCCAGCCAGGCCTCGGTGGTGGGCTCCGGGCCCTCAAGTAGCGCTCGATAGCGATGCTCCAGCCCTAAGTCGGCATTTTGAGGTCTTATACCTGCCTTTGTGGTTGCCACCATGCCCTGTACCTCACTCATTGATTCTGCGGTTTGGTCTCAGCTGGAGGGTTAATTACAGGGTCACTGGGTTGCTGCATCTGCAGTGACGGTTTGCTTGGGTCGGCATCCTTCGCTGGATGATCACTGTCGCGGTCGAAGCAACCTCCGAGCAGCGAGAAACTGGCAGTCAACAGCAACATGGCGAACAGGTTGTTTTTCATGATGGTTACTCGTTTTTGTGAAGACCTAAACCAACGAGTCTCACCGTCCCCCTGAATTCGTTCTGATTACGACATAGCGGATGAGCGGTGCCCGGACACGCAGATTGCGCTGCCACGGCGGCCCTGTTTTCAAGAAAAACTAAACCTTCACCCACACCTGCGGTTCAACCGAGTGCGACATTGAGGTCGCGCCAACAGAACGAAGGAGTGAGACATGAACACACCATTGTTGAAAATCGCCGGCGTTACCCTGTTGATGGGCCTGGCTTCGCTGCAGGTACAGGCAGCGTCTTCGGACGATTTCGTCGATGCGGCCACTGAAGCCGGTATCGCCGAAGTGGTCACCGGCAACCTGGCGCAGGAAAAGAGCCAGAGCGCAGACATCAAGCAATTCGCCCAGCAAATGGTCACAGACCATACCAAAGCCAACCAGGAACTCGGTGACATCGCCCGCAAGCTGGACATCAGCGTGCCCGACGAAGCGGCGCTGACCGACAAGGTGAAGAAGATGATCCTCGAATGGCGCGACGAGTCGTTCGACCGGTCATACGTCAATAACCAGGTCGACGCGCACGAAAAGGCCGTGGAACTGTTCAAGAAAGAGGCCGCCTCCTCCGACAAGCCGGAGCTGAAGGCCTTCGCCAGCGACAAGCTGCCAACGCTGCAACACCATCTGGAACAGGCCAAGGCGCTGCAAGCCACTCACGGCAAGTAACCCACACGTCACCACGTAATCCCAGGGGCCGCCCTGCGGCCCTGCCTTGAGCCATCTGGAGGTGGGCTCCCCATGAATGATCGAATCATCGAACTGTTCACCGACACCACATTCTTCGGCATTTCCATCCTCAACCTGCTGGTAGCGCTGTGCGTTGCTGTGCTGACGTTCGTGATTGCCAGAGCTGTCATCGGCCTGTTGATGCGCCGGGTGCAGCGCTGGTCCGAACATGACGGGGCAATGAGTCAGGTGCTGGCCAAGGTACTGGCCGGCACCAGCAACAGCCTGCTGCTGCTCGCTTCGCTGCTGGTCGGCTTGAGCATGCTGGACCTGCCCGAGCGCTGGCTGGGCCGGGTCAGTAGCTTGTGGTTCGTGGTCGCTGCCCTGCAGATCGGCCTCTGGGTCAATCGCGCCATCGCGCTGGGCCTCACCCGCTACTTCAGCCGGCACAGCGCCGACGGCCTATACCAAGGCAGTGCGCTGGCCACGCTTTCGGCCTGGGGCGCGCGCGTGCTGTTGTGGTCGGTGGTGTTGCTGGCCATGCTGTCCAATCTGGGCGTCAATGTCACCGCCTTCGTGGCCAGCCTGGGTGTGGGCGGCATTGCCGTCGCCCTGGCCGTGCAGAACATCCTGGGTGACCTGTTCGCCTCATTGTCGATCGCCGTCGACAAACCGTTCGAAGTCGGTGATTTCATCGTCATCGGTCCGCTGGCGGGCACGGTGGAGCACGTGGGGCTTAAGACCACACGCATCCGCAGCCTGGGTGGCGAGCAGATCGTCATGGCCAATGCCAGCATGATCAGCAGCACGATCCAGAACTACAAACGCTTGCAGGAGCGACGCATCGTGTTCGAGTTCGGCTTGTCGTACGACACGCCCACTGATGCGGTAAAACAGGCGCCCGCCATCGTCGAAGAGGCGATCACAGCCCAACAGCAGGTGCGTTTTGATCGCGCCCATTTGCGCGGCTTTGGCAAAGAGGCACTGGAGTTCGAATGCGTCTATATCGTGAGAGACCCTGGCTACAACCTCTACATGGATATTCAGCAGGCGATCAATTTCCACCTGCTCGAGCGCTTCAACAGGATCGGAGCCAAGTTTGCCGTACCGGTACGTGCCATCAAGGTGACCGCACTGCCACAATCCCTCGAGCAGCCCCAGGCCCTTTGACCGACAGCGGCACTTTGGCCAGCATGGGCAGTCCTACTTGAACCCCGCTCGTAGATTGATCGGTGCCAGGCCTATAATCGCTG
>NZ_BCBD01000084.1:0-23842 GCF_001320345.1 Pseudomonas sp. NBRC 111127
TGACCATCAGCTCGGGCGACACCATCACCCGGGAAAACTCCATGTTCTTCACATCCCTTACCCGCCCGAGGAACAGCTTTGGCGCCTTGGTCCAGCGGTAACGGCTCTTGGCCTGGGCAAAGTGCTGCGGGGTGTAGCCCTTGCGCAGCAGGTTGGCCACCGCGACGAATGCCTTGTCCTCACCCTTGTCCTGCTCCAGCGCCTGCCAGCTGGCATAGCGGAACAGCATCGGGTGACGAGGCCGGGTGCCATGGCGGTACAGCTCGATGCAATCCTCCACGAACAGTTCGAAGTCCTTGCGCGCGCTTTGCAGCAGCACGAACGGCACGCCCTGGTGCGTCAGGCGCTGGAACCAGCCGAACAGCCCCCACTCGTCATCGACGATCAACGCGGTGGGCTGTTCCGGCACCGTGACCGCATCGAAGAAGCTGACCCGGGTGTAGTGCTCGGCGCTCCCACTGAAGGCCGCCTGGATCGATGCCGGGTGCGCCTGTATCAGCGGGTTGAGCACGTTGTCCATCGCCGGCCCTGCGCGCAGCGAGTGGTCGATGCAGCGCTGGCGGATGAAGCTGCCATGGTGCGCACTGAGGCCGTTCAGGTTCTGCAGTTCGTCACCGAGGGCGATGACCGCTTGCGGGCTGCGGTCAAGTACGGCAAACATCGGTGCCGACAACTCGTGCGCCTCGTCGACGATGACGTGGGTGTAGCCGCTGTCAATCACCAGGCCGGTCAGCGCCAGCAGCTTGACCCGGTGGTAGTCACGTACCGGCAACTGGATTTCCCGCGCTGACGGGCGAATCAGCTCCTGCCAGTACAGCCGTGCCTTTTCCAGCAACACTTCCTGGTCCAGCGGCGATGTGCCCGGCCCGGCCCAGGGCACATGGTGCAACTGCACCTGCGCGTCGGCACTGTGGCAAAACGCCCGCACCGCGCGGATGCACAAGGTAACCACGTCGCGTGCGGCAAGCGGGCCAATGTCGGGTATGGCCAGCCAGCGCACCACCTGCGCCTCTTGCGGGCGCCACGAGCGCTTGGTGCGGTAAGGGTCGCGCAGGCGCCAGCCGTTGCTGGTCAGGTCGCGGTTCAACAGCTCGTCGGCCAACTGACCGAAGGTCAGCGCGGTGTAGGCTGCGGCATCCTTGACCCGCGCCTGCAGCGCGCGCAACTGGCCTTCGGTCAAGGCCAGCAACAAGGTGCGCTGCGGCTCCAGCAACCGGGCGAACTGGTGGATCAGAAAGGTCTTGCCGGTACCGGCAAAGCCCTGCACGGCGACCGATTCGTCGATACCCCCCAGAAATTCACGCAACAGCCGGTTCTGCTGGTCGCTGAGCATCAGGTCGCTGGCCAGCGCCGGCAGGTGCACGGGGTGCAGCGGCGTGGCGCGCTGGCGATAGCGGTCGGCGAACTGGAAATTCCACTGCCCCTCGTCGTCCTGCAGTTCATCTGCGCTGTACGCCACTTCGCCACTGAGCAGCGCAATGCCGTTTTCGCCCAGCATGCCCAGGCCCATGGCGAAGGCTTCACGGTCGAAGTGCTGCGCCACCTGCCCCTGGAACCGCCCAGGCGCGGCACGTTCAACGTCGTTGGCGATCCGCACGATCTCGGCAAAGCGGCGTTCCTGAGCATCGGCCGAGGCAGTCGCCGGCTGGCGAGGCAGGTTTTGCACGAACAACACCGCAGCGGCCTGGAGCAGGCTGGCGCTGCTGAAGAAGTCGGTAAGGGGAACACTGGCGAGGCTGTCAGCCTGGTCACTGGGCAAAGGCAGGTAGAACATCGGCACCTCGGGTCGAAACAGGCTGGCACGATAGCAATTTTCGGCACCGGCTGCTGCACTTGCGGGCCGGCGGTTCAGCGCTTGACGCGCTTGAGTGTCTCGCTCGGAAACTCCTTGAACAATTGCCGGTAACTCTCTGAAAACCTTCCCAAATGCCAGAACGACCAACGCATCGCCACTTCCGCCACGGTCACGTCACCGCCCCGCAACAGATCGCGCCGCGCCCCATTGAGCCGGCGCAACCGCAACCAGTGCGCGGGCGGCATGCCGGTGTAGGCCTTGAAGGCCTGCTGCAACTGGCGCAGCGACACGCCCGCCACCGCCGCCAGTTCCACCAGGTTCAAGGTTTCTTCCGGGCAGTCAGCCGCCCACTCGCTGACCCGGTGCATGATCGCCCGCTCCTCGTCCCGCCGGCCCATGGCCATGCCCTGCAAGCGCTGGCAGGCATTGTCGAGGATGAACAGGCAGTCCTCCAGCAACTGCTCCGCCAACGCCTGCCCCTGCAACGGGCACCCAGCCTCGCCCAGGCGGGTCAGGGTGGCACTGAGCCAACTGCCGAACAACGCATTCTGGCCACTGCCCAGCGGCACCATGAACAAACCGTCGAGCCTGCGAGGGTCCAGGCCGTGGCTGGCGAGAAACGCCTGGTCGAACACGACGGCCACTTCCTGGTAATTCTCTGGCGTGATCCAGATGTTGCGGCTCTGTTCATTGAGCAGGTAAAGGCTGTTCTCGCTCTGGTCGAAGCAGAACGCCAGTGACCCGCTCGGCGCCCGGAAGAACTGCTCTACCCGGGTGTTGAGGCGTTCTTCGTAGACCTGCACGCCGTCAAGCCCCAGGCAGCGCAACTGGCCGCTGAAATGGCCCGGCGACATCTGCCGGTACTGCTGCTGCCAACCGGGGGTGATGCGAACCTGCTCGGACACATCCGAGGTGTGGAAAGCTTGTACCTGCAAGGCGTTGGGCGTTGTCACGCTTTGTCCTGGTTGCACTCTTTTGGTGCATTGAATGCCGAAGAAAGTGGATAGATGGCGATGGGCTGCCGAGCCCAAGATAGCCTCCAGCGTGTCACCTGGGAAGCGCGATGCCCTTGAAGCTGTGCAACGGCTTTGGCGGGTGCAGCGGCTCCCACATAAAAAAACCAACCAAGAGGTCTGTATGAACGCCCCCTTCGATCAGCTCTCCACCTGGCTGAAAGAACACCGGATCACCGAAGTAGAATGCGTGATCAGCGACCTGACCGGCATCGCCCGCGGCAAGATCGCACCGACCGCCAAGTTCCTTCACGAACGTGGCATGCGCTTGCCCGAGAGCGTGCTGCTGCAAACGGTCACCGGCGACTACGTTGACGACGATATCTATTACAACCTGCTCGATGCGGCTGACATCGACATGGTCTGCCGCCCCGACCCGAGCGCTGTGTACCAGATCCCGTGGGCCATCGAACCTACCGCGATCGTGATCCACGATACCTTCGACAAGCAAGGCAACCCCATCGAGCTGTCGCCGCGCAACGTGCTGAAGAAAGTGATCAAGCTTTACGCTGACAAGGGCTGGCAACCCATTGTCGCGCCAGAGATGGAGTTCTACCTGACCAAGCGCTGCGAAGACCCGGACCTGCCACTGCAAGTGCCGCTGGGGCGTTCCGGCCGGGCCGAAAGCGGCCGGCAGTCGTTCTCGATCGATGCCGCCAACGAATTCGACCCGCTGTTCGAGGACGTGTATGACTGGTGTGAAATCCAGGGCCTGGACCTGGACACGCTGATCCACGAAGACGGCCCGGCGCAGATGGAGATCAACTTCCGCCACGGCGACGCGCTGGACCTGGCCGACCAGATCACCGTGTTCAAGCGCACCATGCGTGAGGCTGCGCTCAAGCACAACGTGGCTGCGACGTTCATGGCCAAGCCGATCACCGACGAGCCGGGCAGTGCCATGCACCTGCACCAGAGCGTGGTCGACATCGCCACCGGCAAGCCGATCTTCGCCAACGACGACGGCAGCATGAGCCCGTTGTTCCTGCACCACATCGGTGGGTTGCAGAAGTACATCCCCAAGCTGCTGCCGATGTTCGCCCCCAACGTCAATTCGTTCCGCCGCTTCCTGCCGGACACCTCGGCACCGGTCAACGTCGAGTGGGGTGAAGAAAACCGCACCGCCGGTTTGCGCGTCCCCACCTCCAGCCCGGAAGCGATGCGCGTGGAAAACCGCCTGCCCGGCGCGGATGCCAACCCTTACCTGGCGATCGCTGCCAGCCTGCTGTGCGGCTACCTGGGCATGGTCGAGCAGATCGACCCGAGCGCCCCGGTGCAGGGCCGCGCCTACGAGCGGCGCAACCTGCGCCTGCCCATCACTATCGAAGATGCGCTGCAGCACATGGAAGACTGCGAGACCGTGCAGCAGTACCTGGGCAAGCAGTTCGTGCAGGGTTATGTGGCGGTCAAACGGGCCGAGCACGAGAACTACAAGCGCGTGATCAGCTCGTGGGAGCGCGAGTTCCTGATGCTGAGCGTCTGAGCCGCCCTGGGGGCTGTGCAGCCCCCACCACACCTGAACTCGTAGAACAAAACCAACGAGGTGTTCCCATGCGTCATCTGCAAGCCCTGATCCCCGCGGCATTCACCCTGCTGTTCGCCACCACCAGCCACGCCACGCCCACTGTGAGCGTGTACAACTGGACCGACTACATCGGTGACACCACCCTGGCCGACTTCCAGGCCAGCAGCGGCATCAAGGTGGTTTATGACGTGTTCGACTCCAACGAAACCCTCGAAGGCAAGCTGCTGGCGGGGCGCACCGGCTACGACGTGGTAGTGCCCTCCAACCATTTTCTGGCCCGCCAGGCCCAGGCCGGTGCATTCTTGCCGCTGGACCGCAGCAAACTGCCGAACTGGAAGCACCTGGACCCCAAGCTGCTCAAGCAGCTTGAGCAGAACGACCCCGGCAACCAGTATGCGGTGCCCTACCTGTGGGGCACCAATGGCATCGGCTATAACGTGGAAAAGGTCAAGGCTGCACTGGGCGTAGACCGCATCGATTCCTGGGCGGTGCTGTTCGAGCCCGAGAACCTGAAAAAGCTCAAGCAGTGCGGCGTGGCCTTCATGGACTCGCCCGATGAACTGTTCCCCGCTGTGCTCAACTACCTGGGCATGGACCCGCGTAGCGAAAAGCCGGCCGACTACGCCAAGGCCGAGGCGCGCTTGCTCGAGCTGCGCCCGTACATCACCTATTTCCACTCCTCCAAGTATGTTTCCGACCTTGCCAACGGGAATATCTGCGTAGCGTTCGGTTATTCCGGTGACGTGTTCCAGGCGGCCAACCGCGCCGTGGAGGCGAAGAACGGCGTGAAGGTCGCCTACAGCATTCCCAAGGAAGGCAGCAACCTGTGGTTCGACCTGCTGGCCATTCCGAAGGATGCGAACAACCCGGAGCAGGCGCTGGCCTTCATCAACTACCTGCTCGACCCCAAGGTGATCGCCAAGGTCAGCGCCACGGTCGGCTATGCCAACGCCAACCCGGACGCCAAGGCCTACATGGATGCCGCGCTGGTGGA
This sequence comes from Pseudomonas sp. NBRC 111127, assembly GCF_001320345.1. Lineage (NCBI taxonomy): Bacteria > Pseudomonadati > Pseudomonadota > Gammaproteobacteria > Pseudomonadales > Pseudomonadaceae > Pseudomonas > Pseudomonas sp. NBRC 111127. Next base: position 5,328 of record NZ_BCBD01000084.1, read on the forward strand.
CAACCCCGAGATCTACCCCCCGCAGGAGGTACTGGACAAGCTGTACATTTCCAGTACCCCCAGCCCGAAGATCATGCGCGTCATGACCCGCTCCTGGAGCAAGATCAAGTCCAACCGCTGAGCCGAGACCCTCTATGTCATTCAATACCCAACACACCGCTTCGTACTATGCAGCCACTGCGCGCGATGCGGCCCCCTACCCCAGCCTCGACGCTGACCTGAGCGCTGATGTGTGTGTGGTCGGGGGTGGGCTGACCGGGGTCAATACGGCGCTGGAGCTGGCCGAGCGTGGTTTGTCGGTGGTGCTGCTGGAGGGGCGGCGCATCGGCTGGGGTGCCAGTGGCCGCAACGGCGGCCAGCTGATTCGCGGCATCGGCCATGATGTCAGCGGTTTTGCCCGGCATGTCGGCCAGGATGGCGTGCGCTACCTCAAGCAGGCCGGCATCGACTCGGTGGCACTGGTCGCCGCGCGCATCGCCCGCTACGACATTGCCTGTGACCTGCGCTGGGGCTTTTGCGAACTGGCCAACACGCCCGCGCAGTTCGACGCCTTCAAGGATGAACTGCAAGACCTGGCAGCGCTAGGTTACCGCCACGAAACACGGCTGGTCGCAAGCGGGCAGCTGCATGAGATCGTCGCCAGCGACCGGTACGCCGGCGGCCTGGTGGACATGGGTTCAGGGCACCTGCACCCGCTCGACCTGGTTCAGGGCGAGGCCCGCGCCGCCCATACCCTGGGCGTGCGCATTTTCGAGCAAAGCCCGGTGCTGCGTATCGAGCATGGGCCCAGCGTTACCGTGCATACCGCCAACGGCAGCGTGCGCGCGGGCCGCCTGGTGCTGGGCTGCAACGCCCACCTGGACGACCTGGAACCGCGGCTGAGTGGCAAGGTGCTGCCGGCCGGCAGTTACGTGGTGGCCACCGAACCGCTGCCCGAAACACTGGCGAGCCGCTTGATCCCGCAGAACATGGCACTGTGCGACCAGAAAGTCGGCCTGGATTACTACCGCCTCACCGCGGATCGCCGCCTGTTGTTCGGGGGCGCCTGCCACTATTCCGGCCGCGACCCCAAGGACATCGCCGGCTATATGCGGCCGAAGGTGCTGAAGGTATTCCCGCAACTGGCCGATGTGCGCATCGACTACCAGTGGGGTGGCATGATCGGCATCACCGCCAACCGCTTTCCCCAGGTCGGGCGCTTGAGCCAACACCCCAACGTGTATTACGCCCAGGGCTATTCCGGGCACGGGCTGAACGTGACTCACTGGACAGCCAAGCTGCTGGCGGAAAGCATCGCCCTGGGCCACAGCCACGGCCTGGATGTGTTCAGTGCAGTGCCGCATCTGACGTTCCCCGGTGGCAAGGCACTGCGCTCGCCACTGCTGGCGCTGGGGATGTTGTGGTACCGGTTACGTGAGGTGTTGGGCTAGCAACGAGTGAATGTTGCTGGCCTTCAGCAGTTCACTCAAGACTTAAAGAAGCGCACTCAAGCCCTTGTTCTGAATCACGTTCAAGAGCTTTAAAGCCGGCCCGGAAGGGCTGGTTTGGCCCTGTTCCCACTTGCGAATGGTTGAGGCCGTAGTATGCAAATGCAGCGCAAAAACTGGCTGACTCACATTGAGCGCTTCGCGTAAACGTCGGATTTCAACGGCACTGAAATCCCGAACCGGTGCCGGGCACAGTGCTTCGTAATCCCGGAGGGTAACCTTGCCGATTGCGCCAGCCGCATGCAGGGCTGCCAGGTCATCACGTAGCGATTCAATCAATATGCTGCTCACAGCAGACCTCCTTAAGCACGCCCGCTTGCAACGCCCGACTGAGCGCCAAGGGCGGTAAATCCAAAAAAACCTTACCGGCGAAACGCAATGCCTTGAGCTCTTGCTGCGTGATGTTGGCTTTGTCACGCTTGGCAAAGCCATGCAAAAACACGCATCGTTTGCCAACGCGCATTGACAGTAACGTTCGATAACCGCTGCGCTTACCACCGCCAGCGGCGGCAATACGTTGTTTGAAGATCTCTCCACCCAGGCTTGAGTCGACCAGCCCCCTGCACATCTCATCTACAGCTTTACAGAGCATGTCGTCACCAAGCCGCTCAGCAACTTGCCAACGCGCGAAGTCCTTGCGCTTGAATATCTTCATGTCAGCCTCAACTATACCCGTGACGGGTATAGTTTTACAGCGTCTGGTGGGGTGGGAAATCAGGCAGTGCCCTGCCCGCCTGTAGGAAGGGTTACTTAAGGATGCGGGCGTCCGCCCACAGTCCTGCAACGGCAGGACAAAGAGAGTGCCCGGCAGCGATCGCGTGGATCCCAAGGACTACTCCGGCTTTCTCAAGGACTACAGCCGGCTACAAGCAGCGAAAAGCCCGTCCGGTTACCCGGTCATGCGCTGGGGAATGCTACCCAGCAACCCACCCTGAATGACGTCAAGCCGGTGCTCGACGGCTGGGCCAAGGACATGCGTGCCAGTTTCCTTGCCGCGAAGCAGAACGCCCACTGACCGTTTGGCCTTGGCCCGCGCAGTGCCTCAACATTCGACGAATGCAACCGCCAGGCCGCCGCGCGAAGTTTCCTTGTAGTTGGCATGCATGTCCGCCCCGGTATCACGCAAGGTGCGGATTACCCGGTCGAGCGAAATGAAATGCTCGCCATCGCCCCGCAGTGCCATTTGCACCGCATTGATCGCTTTCACGGCAGCGATGGCATTGCGTTCGATGCACGGCACCTGCACCAGGCCACCGACCGGGTCGCAGGTCAGCCCAAGGTTGTGTTCCAGGGCAATTTCGGCAGCGTTTTCCAGTTGCGCCGGTGTCGCGCCCAGCACCTGGGCCAGGCCGGCGGCCGCCATCGAGCAGGCAGACCCGACCTCCCCCTGGCAGCCGACCTCGGCGCCGGAAATGGAGGCGTTCTTTTTGCACAGGATACCAACCGCAGCCGCGGCAAGCAGGAAGTCCACGATATCCGCGTCGCAGGCACCAGGGTTGAACTTCATGTAGTAGTGCAGTACCGCCGGGATGATACCGGCTGCACCGTTGGTAGGTGCAGTGACCATGCGCCCGCCAGCGGCGTTCTCTTCGTTGACCGCCAGGGCGTACAGGTTGACCCACTCCATGGCGCCGAGCGTCGACCCGATCACATTAGGCTTGCCCAGTTCCTGCAAGCTACGGTGCAGCCGCGCCGCACGGCGTTTGACGTGCAAACCGCCGGGCAGAATGCCCTCGTTGCGCAGGCCGTTGTCCACGCACTCGCGCATCGCGGCCCAAATGCGCAGCAGGCCGTCGCGCACCTCGGCTTCCGGGCGCCAGGCGCACTCGTTGGCCATCATCAGTTGCGCCACACTCAAGCCGTGGGCCTGGCACAGCTTCAGCAACTGGGCACCACTGCCGAACTCGTAGGGCAGCACGGCGGCGTTCTCTGCAGTTTTCGGCGCATCGACTTCGGCCTGTTCGACGATGAACCCACCGCCTACCGAATAATAGGTCTGGCACAACAGGCTATCCTGCCCGTGCATGGCTTCTACGCGCATGGCGTTGGGGTGGTACGGCAGGTTTTCGTCGAGCAGCAGCATGTCTTGCGCATACTCGAACGCCACGGGGTGGCTGCCGTCCAGCATCAGGCAGTGTTCCTGCAGCACCTGACCGATGCGCGATTCGATGGTGGCCGGGTCGATACGGTCAGGCCATTGCCCCATCAAGCCCAACAGGCAGGCACGGTCGGTGGCATGACCAACGCCGGTCGCCGACAGTGAGCCATACAGGCGCACTTCAACGCGCGTCACCCGCCCCAGCAAGCCCTGCTCGCGCAGGGCCTGGGCAAAGGTCGCAGCCGCGCGCATCGGGCCGACGGTGTGGGAGCTGGACGGGCCGATGCCGATTTTGAAAAGGTCGAAAACACTGATAGCCATACTAATGCCTGACCATGCGCTGATAGGTAGCCAGTGCACGGGTATCTGGAGAAATTGGGCGCTGCTGCGATTTTGCGCGATACTGACGCTGTGCGATTGAAATGACCAACGAAACTTCCTAAGCAAGGCTTTAGCAGGACTAAACGATGCGACGCCAACTCAACGGCCAGATGTTTGTTTGGCTGCACGTTTTTGCCTGCGCGGCCAGGCACCTGTCCTTTACCCGCTGTGCAGAGGAACTGCACATCACCCCCGGGGCGGTCAGCCAACAGATGCGCCAGCTGGAAGAGCGCCTGGGTTACCGGCTGTTTCTGCGCCGGGCACGGGGCGTGGAACTGAGCGCCGAAGGCCAGCGACTGGCGCAGACCGTGACCGACGCCTACGGCAGCATCGAGGCAGAGCTGCTACGCCTGGATGCCGGCGAGATTCGTGGCACGTTGCGGGTGCGCTCCATCCCCTCGTTCCTGGCCAAGTGGCTGACGCCGCGCTTGCCACGTTTCCAGCAGCGCTACCCGGACATCGAACTGCGCCTGGTGGCCGAAGACAGTGCCCAGGCCTTGACCCCGGGCGACTTCGACCTGGCCATCGACCTCAACGACGGCAGCTACCCGGGCATGCTCTCCACGCCGCTGCTGGACGAGCAGATCTTTCCCGTATGCGCGCCCTCACTGCTGCGTGGGCGCCCCCCGCTGCACGGGCCGGCCGACCTGGTGCACTACCCGCTGCTGCACGACATCACCGCCTGGCGTGGCAGTTCGGAATATGCCGAATGGGAGTTCTACCTGGACGGGATCGGCGCCACTGGGTTGGACGTACGCCGTGGGCACACCTTCAACCGCAACCACCTGACCATCGAAGCAGCGATTGCCGGTATCGGTGTGGCCATTGCCCGGCGCACGCTACTCAACGATGAACTGGAGCGCGGCGCGCTGATCGTGCCGTTTGGCGTACCGATCGCCAACCACAAACGCTACGTGGTGCATTACCCGCCCGGCGGGTTGACCCAGCCGGGCGCGCGGGCGGTACATGACTGGCTGGTGGAAGAAGCACGGGGGTTTCGCGAATTGCACCCGTTGAACACAGCATGATGCCTGTTCTGCACCTGTGGCATGACAATCAGTAGGCCTGTTTACCGGTGAACGCATTCAACGTGCGTACCAGAATCACGAAATCCAGCCACAACGACCAGTTGTTGATGTACTCGATATCGGAGTCCACCCGCTGGATCATCTGTTCGATGTCCTTGGTCTCGCCACGGAACCCGCGCACCTGGGCCAGGCCGGTCATGCCCGGCTTGATGTTGTGGCGAGCGAAGTAATCCACGATGTCCTGGGAATACAAGGTGTCGTGCTGCAAGGCATGCGGCCGTGGCCCGACCAGCGACATTTCGCCGGTCAGCACATTGAACAGCTGCGGCAGTTCATCGAGGCTGGTACGGCGGATGAAGGCCCCAACCCGGGTCAACCGCGGGTCGTTCTTCTGGGCTTGCTGCACCACACCGCCTTCGGGCTGGTGCACATGCATGCTTCTGAATTTCCAGATACGAAACGCCTCACCCGTCCAGCCGGTACGCTCCTGGCGGAAAAACACGGGGCCGCGGCTGTCGAGCTTGATGGCCAGGGCAACGGCCAGCAATACCGGTGACGCACACAGCAGGATCAGCGCGGCCAGTACCCGGTCCTCGAGGTTTTTCAGGAACAGGCTCATGCCTGTGAGCGGGGTTTCCGACAAGGTCAGCACCGGAATGCCGGCAATTTCCCGCACGCTGTGGTTGATCAGGCGCAACGAGAAGATATCCGGTACCCAGTTCACCGCGATGCACTTGTCGAGCAGCTTGAAGTACACGTCGTTGATCACTTCCGAGCCGCCCAGCGGGGTCACCAGGTAGACGGTACGGATGCCGTGGCGGGCGACCAGTTCGTCAAGCTCGGCAATATGCCCCAGCACCGGCAGGCGCTGCTTGCCCTCGGTGCCCTCGCCTGCTTGCGGTTCAACCTTGTCGACCAGTACACACCCCAGCACCCGCTCGCCAAACCACGGGTTGCTGCTGATTTTCTGGTAAAGGAAGTTGGCAAGGTCACCATTGCCAATGATCAGGGCATTGTCCAGGCGTGCATGTGCGGTGAAACGCTTCTGCAGCTCACGCACGGCGAAGTGCAGGAACAGCTGGGCGAAGTAACCGATGACGAACAGTTGGCCAACCAGCAGCCGGGAGTAGGTTTCGCTCTGTTTGGTCAGGAACGCCATGACCACCAGAAAGCAGAACGTTGCCGACCAGGCCTTGAACAGGCGGAAGGCCTTGATCGAAAGCCCGACGTTGGTCCGGTAGATTGCGTAATGATCATAAATGACCGCCAGTGCGCCGATCAGCAACAGCAGCATGATCACGTAATCGGAGGTGATGTAGCCGAACTGGTCATAGATCAGGTACCAGGCGATACCCGTCACGGCAATGCCGTCGAGGCCGGCCTGGATGGCGTTGCTGACACTGCTTCGGCGCTGGAGTAAGGAACGACTGCTTCTGGGTTCGAAAACCATTTCAGACCTCATCAATTGGAGCGTGGCAAGTGCCTTACAGCCAACAACCAGTCTTGAATCACAGCCATGCAGCGCCACACGCGGCGAAGCGCGCAGCGTCCAAACCATTGATATCACTGTAGCAGCCAGCTGCCGCAGGCGGGCCCGGAATACGTGCTGCCACAGCTTTTGGCCGATTCACAGCGTGCGCCTGGCCGCAGCGCTCGCCCGCCGATACAGCAACGTGCGCAGCAGAAACAGCGGGTTGCCCACCACGTAGCGCATGAACAGGCGCCTGGGCTCACGCCACAGCCGATACAACCACTCGCCGCCAAGCGCCCGCAGCCAGCCGGGGGCGCGGCTGACCTTGCCGCCGAGAAAGTCCAGGATCGCCCCACCACACACGATCAGGCAGGGGCCGCTGATGCCGGCCAACTGTGCGGCGACCGCTTCCTGCTTGGGCATGCCCATGCCCAGCACGATCAGTTCGGGTTGATGCTCGCGCGCCAGTTGCAAGTAGGTATCGACAGTAGCAAAGCCGTCGTGAACCGACACCGGCGCCACGCCGAAGGTGTCGGCGCAGTGCTGCACCGCCTGGTGCAGGTAGGGTTGCCGCGTGCCCCAGAAGGCCACCTTGCGCCCCCGGTAGGCCGCCAGCAGCCTGGGAATGAAATCGGTACCGTTCATGTTCAGGCCAGGCTCCAGGCCCAGGCGGCGGTAAAGGATCGCCATGCCGGAGCCATCGCGCAGCAACACATCGGCTGCCGACAGTGCCTGGCAATAACCCCCGTCGCGCACCACCAGGTTCATTGCGTGGGCATTGACGAACCCCAGCACCGTCGCTTCGCTCGGGGTTGTAAGGTGCTCGAGCAGGCGCTGCACGGCGTTTTCGTCGGCGACCACATGCAGCTGCCCGACCAGGCGCGCCCAGCGTTGCTGCCATTGCCGCTGGCTCATCAGTCGTCATCCCGTTTCGAGCGCACCCATTCAACCTGGCGCTTGATCAGAAAGCCCAGGTAGAGGGGGATTTTCCTGGCTGCGTAGAACGGTGCGTACAGCAACACCGAGAACGGGATCAGCTCCCGACAGAAGCGCGCCCAGGCCACCACCACCGCCACGCCGAGTACCCCCAGCCCCAGCAGGGCGAACCCTGCAGGTGCCGCCAGCCCGGTTACCAGGTAAACCAGCCAGGTCAGCAGGTTGAACCCCAGCAGCGCCAACACCAGCAACGCCAAGGGTGATACCACCAGGTCCAGGGTCATCGCCGCGAGGGCACCATTGCGCTGGGTGATGGCAGCCAGCGCCCGCTTGGGCCCATCGGTCAGCATCAACCCCAAGTGGCCGTGCTCCCAACGCGTACGCTGGCTGTTGAGGCCTTGCGGGCTGAGCGGGAACTGGCTGGTCACCAAGGCTTCGGGGCAGAACAGCGGTGGCTTGCCTTGTTGGCAAAGATCCAGCCCGAGTTTCACATCCTCGACCAGATGGCCGTTGGCGAGGTTGACCTGGCGCAGGTCGTGCCAGCCGAAGGCCATGCCGGCGCCCATCAACTGGCAAGGCAAGCCCAACCGCGCCCAGCCACGCGGACGAACCAGGTTCTTCACGCGCCAGGCAAATTCGGCGACCTGCACTTTCAGCCCGGCCCCTGCGGGTGCCCGCATCAGGTACAGCGCCTGCACCGGGCGTGCCGTTTCACGGCAACGCCGAGCCAGGATATCGATGGCACCCTCGCCGACCTGGCAATCGGCATCCACCACGATCACCACCTCAGGGGGCTGGCGCGCCAGATGGCGCACGCCGAAGTCCAGGGCATAGCCTTTGCCGCGCAGCTGGGCGTCATACCGCTCCACCACTTCGGCCCCCGCTTCGCGGGCCAGCTGCGCCGTGGTGTCGGAACAGTTGTCGGCCACTACCAGCAAGCGGTCACCCTCGAGCAGTTGCGGCACGATGCTCGCCAGGCTGGCCTGGATGATCGAGGCCTCGTTGTGCGCCGGCACCAGCACCGCAAGCGTTGGCCGCGCCGTGGTGCACGGTGGCGGCCTGCGTGCGGGCAGGCAAGCCAGCAATACCTGCAGCGAAAACACCAACACCGGCACCAGGACGATGACCGTCAGCAGGCCCAGCAACCACGCTAATACACTTATCATGCGAATGCCTTGAAGTAGCCGGCCAGCCTGGCCGCCTCGGTGTCGATGTCGTGCCGTTGCAGTACCCGTTCGTAGGCCGCCTGGCCCATGCGCTGCAACACCTCGGCAGGTTGCGCCAGGCACTCGGCCATGGCCGCTGCCAGCTCGTCCACCGCGCCTGCGGGGAACAGCCAGCCGTTCTCGCCGGGCCTGACCAGTTCCGGGATCCCGGCAACAAACGTGGTCAGCACCGGGCGGCGCAAGGCCATGGCCTCCATGATCACCACCGGCAGGCCCTCGGCAAAGCTGGGCAATACCAGAGCGCGGGCAGCGAGGATCTCGTCGCGCACCTGTGCACTGCTGATCCAGCCAGTAATGCGTACGTGCTGCTGCAGGCCGTGGCGGGCAATCAAGGCCTCGATCTGCTCGCGCATTTCACCGTCACCGGCCAGCACCAGCTCAAAGGCCTGCGACTGGGCCGCCAGCCGGCGCGCGGCCTCCAGCAGCAACAACTGGCCTTTCTGCTCACACAGGCGCCCAACGCACACCAGGCGTGGCGCCGCGGGCACCTCTACCGCAGGCACCGCATGGAACGCGCGCTCCAGCCCACAATGCACCACCTTGACCTTGGCCCAGTGCTCGTGGGCCACCCAGCGCAACAGCTGGCTGCGCCCATACGAGCTGACCGCCGCGACAAAAGCGGCGCGCAGGACCTTTTCCCCCAGGTGCAGGAACTGCGGCTTGTCGAACTCTTCGGGGCCGTGCACGGTGAAACTGTAGGCGGGCCCGCCCAGCATGTTGGCCAGCATGACCACTTCGGTAGAGTTGGTGCCAAAGTGCGCGTGCACATGCTGCGCCTGCCCTGCCTGCAGCCACTGCAGCACCTGGCAGGCTTCGGCCAGATACACCAGGTGGTAGGGCCAGGCGCGGTCCGCCCGGCGGCCAAGCCGCAGTGCCAGCCACAGCGCCCGGCCAAAGCGCCGCGGCTGCGCGCGCAATACCTGCCACATGGGCCGCAACAGCTGCTTCAGCCCGCCTTGCAGCACGTAGCGGGTCTTGCCCCGCTCGGCCACGTCCTCGGCATCCTGCACCTCGGCGTCCCAACCCCGCAGTGCCAGGCGCTGCACCTCTACCCCTTGGCGCTCCAGCGCCAGGATCTCGCGGCGGATAAAACTGTGGCTGACCTTCGGGTACTGATTGATGAAATAAGCAATGCGCATATGAACCCAGATCCAAACCCGCTTGATGACCAACCGCCCCAGGCAACCTTTACTTCAGGCTGTCGACTACCGGCGGCCTGCCTACTGCCGATGCACTCACAGCAAATGCATCCCCCTGTGTTCCTTGTAGTCCAAGGTTGGCACCATTGCTTGGCAAAGCTGCTTGCAAGCGGGTGAATACATCGTCGAGCAATGCCTGGCGACGGCGATACATCGCCCGTTTCTTTGCCGGAATGTCGGCCTCGGCACGCTGCGCCGGCGCCAATGGCAGGCTGTAGAAATCGGCATGCTCCGAAGCGCTGGCACCATGCTCCTGCCAGATAGCATCGTAGTTGGCCGCCAGCTCCTGGCCCTTGTCACGGCCAAAATAAGCGTGGCGGTGATGCCGGCTGGCATCGTTCACGGCGTACAACCGGGCGACCCCCAACGTTCTGGCCAGGCACTTCAACGCCTCCAGCAGCAAGCTGCGCGGGCGCAACCCCTCGAAGTCTTTGGTCAGGTCGCGGTAGATGGCCAGCGAGGTGTCGCTGTCGATGCCTTTATGGATGCCCTGCACTGCGCCGATGTACAAACCGATGCCGGCCGGCCCCTGGCACAGGGTGAACGCCAGGGACGCCACACGCAGGTCACCCTGGAACAGGTTGAGCACCAGCTCGCCTTCGCGCTTGAACCAGATCGGCCGGTCGAGCACCAGGCAGCAGCCCGGCGAGTAGCTACCCAGGTCACACAGGGCAAGGCTGTCGTCCCGGCCCAACAGCAGCAGCCCAGGAAAATGCCGGGCCACCAGCTCGAAGTGCGAGGCCACTGCATCGAGGCGCTGCGGCGCCTGCCAGTGCTGGCTGATATAGGGCCATTGCACGACACCGATGCAGTCAACGCCCAGCCGCTGCAACCCCGGCTGGCCCAGCGCCGCGGTCAGGCGCTGCATGAAGGTGTACAGCTGCGGCCAATGCCTGGCCATCTGCAGGCTCAACTTGTACTTGTTGTGCAATGCCCGCAACGAGTAACCGGGTTGCAGGGTAAACACGCTTTTCACGAGGGTGCCGAGCATCATGGGCCTCTCTCACTTGTACTCGATCAAAGCCGCTTTGCCAGCCGTCAGGCGGTGGCGCAGAAACTTCAGCTGGCCGAGCATTTCGGGGAACTTGCCCAGTACCAGAAACACGGCCTGCAGCCAGTTTTCGCGCGGCGACCTGTTGCCCCGCTGCGCCAGGCGCATGGCCTGCAACGGGTAGATCAACAACAATCCCAAGCCCCAGCCGCCCACCAGCAGGCAGGCCAGCACGATCGACACGGGAATGCCCAGGCCCCACACCCAGGCCCGGCGCGACTCGCGCAACCAGTGCCGCTCGGGCGGCTGCCCGTGCAGATAGGCGCCCTCGGCGTAGGCATGCCCGGCACGCAGGCTGCGCCGCCACCATTGGCTGAACCGGGTCATGTCGGCGTCGTGCAAGGTCATCTCGGCATCCAGGCGCCAGATTTTCCAGCCCTTGGCGCGCAAGCGCACGCACAGCTCCGGCTCTTCCCCGGCGATCAGGTCAGGCCGAAAACCGCTCACGGCGGTGAAAGCGTCTACCCGCATCAACGCGTCACCGCCGCAGGCCTTGGCCTCGCCGATCGGGGTGTCCCATTCCAGGTCGCACAACAGGTTGTACACCGAGCGCTGCGCGAAGCGTTCGCGGCGCCGGCCACACACCACCGCCACCGCGGGGTGTGCGGCCAGAAACGCCTGGGCGGTGGCCAGCCAGCGGGCATCCACTTCGCAGTCGCCATCGACGAACTGGACCCAGTGCATGGCGGGCAGCAACCGCTGCAACACGGCAAAACCTTCGTTACGCGCCCTTGCCGCGGTGAACGGGGTGCCCATGTCCAGCGCCAGCACCTCGACGCCCAAGGCAGCGGCCAGTTGTTGCGAACCGTCGCTGGAGCCCGAGTCGACATACACGACCTTGTCAGCCCCATCGGCCAACGAGCGCAGGCAGCGCTGCAAACGCTGGCCCTCGTTGCGGCCAATGACCACCACGCCGGTCTGCATCGCCAAGGGCCTCACTCGACCGCCGCCGGGGCCACCAGGTGCCGGGCCTTGATGACTGCCGGTACGCCGACAGCCAGGGAGTTATCTGGCACATCCACCAGCACCACGGCATTGGCACCAATGATCACGTTGTTGCCGATGCGAATGCTGCCCAGTATCTTGGCACCCGTACCGATGTCGACGTTGTTGCCGAACACCGGGGCGATGGGCTCGTCGACATTTTTCAGGCCCACTACCACGCCATTGCGGATGCGACAGTCGTCGCCGAACCGGGCGTAGCCGCTGACCACGATGCCACCGAAATGGTCGATGACGAAATTGCGGCCGATCACCGCCTCGCAAGGCAATTCCACCCCGGTGATGATCTGCACGAATTTGAACAGCACCTTGTACACCAGTGAGCACAGCTTGCGCAGCAGCGCCGGGCGCACGCCGTAGCGCCAGCGGCCGAAGCGGTACACCAGCAATACCCAGAAGCCCTGGGCGCCCCAGTCGCCACCATGGGCCCGCAGGTCGGCGCGAATATTCTCGAACATGACGGTAGCTACCTTGTCGGTTGGCTGGCGTAACGGGTCTGCAACAGCAGTGACCAGGTCGCCCGGCAATGACGCCAGCAGGCCTGTATCGCGCCCCGGCCGCGTCGTTTCAACAGCGCTTTGAGTGCCAGCACCAGGTCGCCCACGGTCACCAGCAGCATATGCAACGCCAGCCCGGCCAAGCCATGGTGCTTGCGGAAATACAGCAGCTCGCTCTCGATCTGGTAGGCGGAAATCTGCCGGCTGGCAGCTTCCAGCTCGGTGACTGACTTGGAGCTTTCACCCCCTATGTGGACCACCGTGGTATGTGGGTAGAACACCACTTTCCAGCCGGCCTGCTTGACCCGCTTGCAGTGGTCGACTTCCTCGTAATAAAGAAAGTAGCGCGGATCGAACAGGCCTACCTGGTCCAGCACCTCGCGGCGTACCAGGTAGAAGCACCCGGGCAACCAGTCGCATTCGCGGACCGAAGCGTGGTCCCAGTCCATGTCGTCGACCATTTTCAGCCCAGGGAACAGGCGCCCCAGGCCAGTACGCCCGACGAAGACGTTCAGCGGCGTGGGAAAATAACGGCAGCTGGGTTGCAGGTCACCCTCACGGCCTTCGAGGCGTACCCCCAGCACACCGCAGTCCGGGTGGGCATCCATGTAGTCGAGGGTTTTTTGCAGGGAATCGGCAGCCACGAACGCATCGGTGTTCAGCAACAATGCATACTTGCCTTGCAGGTGGGCCAGCAACTGGTTGTTGGCGCGGCCAAAACCCACGTTGTGCTTGTTGCTCAGCAACACTGCTTCCGGGCAAACCTCGGCCATGCGCTGCAGCGAGTCGTCGACGGAGGCATTGTCCACCACCAGGTAACTGGCCAGGTGTTCGCTGCCTGCACGGCGCAAGGCATCGAACATTGGCTGCAGCAACCCGGCGGTGTTGAAATTGACCACCATCACGTCGACCGGTTTGCTAGCCATTATTGCCATCCCCGAAGAAGTACTGGCGCCTCTGCGCCATCAGTTGCGGCTCAACCGTGGGGTCGTAGGCGCCGTCGCGCTGTTTGATCAGGTCGATCCACGGGTAGGCTTCGCAGCGTGCCTCGACCCGTTTGACCAGCGCCTCGGTGGTGCAGATGAACACGGCCGGGTTGCCGCCGTAGACGGTGCCCGGTGGCACGTCCTTGGTGACCACCGCCCCTGCCGCGACGATGGACTCGGGGCCGATGGTCACCCGCGGCATGATGATCGCGCCGTGGCCGATGAAGCAGTTGTCCTTGATGTCGATGAAACCGACCGAATCAAGGTGCTTGCCAAACCGGTGCTCGATCAGCAAGACCACCCCGTCGTGGCCGATCAACGTGCAGTCGGACAACCCCACGCTGTTGCCGATACGCACCAGTGACGGGTCGAGGAACTTGCAGCCGGCATTGACGAAGAAATTGTCGCCTACCGAGTGAAAGTTGCCCCAGCGTTTGAGGTAGGCGCCCCACTCCAGCCCCGACGGCCTGCAGAACCGGCGGTAGAACGTGCCTCCGCGCCCGGTTGCATGTGCGTAATGTGCCACTGCCTTGCGTATCCATCCCATCATCCTTCCTGGCCTCGCGATCAATACGGCTCGAATGCCCTGAGGCGATGCGGTCTCGTTCTTCTAGATGCTGACCACTACGCACTCAACCTGTGTACAACATGGTTCACGCGGCGGCGCCGCTTTCCGTCCTCATCTTCGCGTCAAGGTGGTCGGCCAGCCGCACGGCGAACTGCAACAGCGGCATGGTCGGGTTGGAGGCGCCGCCCTTGGCAAAAATACTGCTGCCGGCGACATACAGGTTTTGCGTGCCGAATACCCGGCAGTTGCCGTCCACGACGCCCGTTTGCGCTGACGCGGCCATACGCGTGGTGCCCATGTGGTGGGCATGGGGCGCCATTTTCAGCGGTATCGAGGTGTCATAGACAAACTCGTTGAGTTTGACGAAGCCCAGGCCCGTGTCGGCGAACTGCTTGGCCAGCTCGGTACCGATGCACTTGATGGTGTGGCGGTCATCGGCACTGAGCACCCAGTTCACGCTGACCTTCGGCACACCCAGCGCGTCGTGCTCATCGAGCAGCGAAATGCGGCTGTGCAGGTTGGGGAACTGCTCGATCATGGTACTGATCACGCCGTCACCGGGGCAGCTGAACTTGGCCACGAACTCGATCTTGCTGGAAATCCCCATGTCGCAGGCCAGGTTCTCGAGAAAATGCTTGACCTCGGCAGTGCGGCCATAGGTTTGCACATCGGCCAACAAGGCTGTGGTGACGTTGCCTTTGCCGGCCTGGTATTCGGCGAGGAAGGCATCGGTGGTGTAGTACTGGCGTGGCTCCGGGTCTTGCCCGGACTTAAGGATGAAGGTGCCCATCTCGATGTTCAGGTGCTCCATGAAGCACGCGCCAACCAGGCCTTCCTTGTTGACCACCCCCGCAGCCACCAGGGACTGGCTGTTCAGCAGCTGTCGGGCATTCTCGATGGCCCCCGTGGCCAGGATGAAGTTGCGGGCCACCAACCGCTGGCGATTGCGCTGGTAGTCCGACAGCACCACCGCCGCCAGGTGGCCGGATGCCTGGTCGAATTCCAGGTCCACGCAGTTGCAATTGATGAACAGGTCCAGGCCCTTGGTCTGCTCCAGCGCCGTGGCGTATTTCTGGGCAAAGCGGGTCGGGGTGCTGAGCAGGAAACGGTCAGCTTCGAAGTCGCCACCCTCGAGCGCGGTGTTCAGTGCCCGAAAATCTGCCCCGGCGGGCAGGTCGACGATATCCATGGCCGCCGGCAGGTAGGGCTCGATCTCCGCATAGGCAATCGGCCAACCCGGCAACTCACCCGGTGGGGCCACAGCGAAGTCGGAAGCCGTGAAGGGCCGACACCGGCCGGCCCAATGGTTGGACGTGCCGCCCAGGTAACGCAGGCGGGTTTCCTCGGCATACAGCTCAAGGCCGGTCGAGGGGCAGGCGTACAGGGCTTGCGAATGCGGGGCGTACTCACGCCCCCCACCTTCGGCCAGCAACACGTTCCAGCCGGCTGCCGCCAGGCGCAGGCCAAGGGTGATCCCCGCAGGGCCAGCCCCGATGATGCAGAAATCGTAGTTGTCGCGCAGCGTCTTCTGCTGCTCATAGTCCTGGATCATGCTGGCTGGTTCCGGAAATAGCGGGACGGCAGTACCCAGCCGTTGATCACCACGAACCCTGGTTTCTCAACCGGTTTGCCAGCAAACACCGCCGTGGCGCCGAACGCCGCGCTGCCCACGCCCAGCAGCACGCAACTCTGGAGAAAGCCTCTACGACCCAACTGCGCAGTACAAAAAGTGAGCTTCCCCATGATCCTGTGACCTTTCCCCATGAAAGTTACACCCAGCACGCAGCCCTACAGCCAGTTGAAGAAGGCCGTGAGCAACGCCCCGCACAGCGCCCCCACCAGCAGCATCGGTAGCACCACCAGCTCACGTTTGAGGCTGAAGATGCCCAGCTTGCGATTGACATGAACAACCAGTACCAGCGTCGGCACCGTGTGCAGGGCCACCCCCCAGATCGCCCATTGCACACCTCCCAGCGCCAGCAACAGCGGCAGTAGCCCCCACAGCGAAACCAGGCGGATGATGTTGTCCATGGCCTGGTACTTGGTGAGGCCCAACGCAATCCATACCTGATGAGCCAAGGTATAGCGCAATACGATGAAGGACAGCGAAAGAATCGCCAGCATTTGGCCAGCTTCCTGGTAGCGATCATCGTACATCCAGCCAATCAGCAGCGGGCTGGCTGTGAGGAAGCCCCCGCAAATGAACAGCACCAGCAGGTCGACCAGCAAACGGAAGCGGTAATACAGGGTCTTCAGCCGCGCTTTGTCGTCGGCCCTGGCCGCCTCGCTGAACGCTGGCAGCGCCACGGCGCCGACGATCTTCATCAGCGCCGTCTGAACCGCGCCAAGGATGAGCACGGCAATGGAGTACACCCCCAATTGCGCCGCCGACATGCTGGCGCCAAACCAGATACGGTCACCGTACATGGCCAGTACCCCGACCATCGACGACAACAGGATCCAGCGGCCGAACACGATCAGTTCGGTGAGTGCCGTACGGTCCCAGCGCAGGTGGTTGCGTGGCCCTTCCAATGCGGTGTGGCCCAGCACAGTCCAGGCCACCGCCGAGACCAGGCCCGCGATGACCAGGGCCCAGATCGAGTGGGTCAGCACGCCCAGTATCAGCATCACCACCAGCCCGGCCAATTGCGAGGCCAGGTCGACCAGCACCACGCGCTTCTGCTGGAAGGTACGCACCGCGACATCGATCTTGGTGGATTGGAAGCCCCATATCAGCGCCGACAGGCCGGTAACCGCCAGCACCATCGGCAGCACAGGGGCGGCATAGGTGGAGTCTGCCGGCCACAACTGCTGGTACTGCGCCACCCAGGCCGCCAGGGCCAGCAGCAGCGTCAGGGCGAACAGCACGAAGCCGCGGATGATCTGCACGGTCCACGCCGTATTGAGAAAGTCCGGGTCGTCGCCACGGTGGCTCTGGATGATGTTCTGGCGCAGGCCAACATCGGACAGCAGATGCAGAAGGACCGAAACGGTGGTGGCGATGACCATCACGCCGAACATTTCCGGCAGCAACAGCCGCGCCATGATGAGGTTGCCGCCAAGGCGCATGACCTGTGAAGCCACCTGCGAGACCAGGTTCCACGACCCGGCCCGCATGGCCCGCTTGCGCAGGCTCGCGGAGGCTGACACATCAATCGACGGCATGAATTCATTCTCTGACTGATTGGCTAAAAGTCACTATAGTTTCAATTAGCCACGATGCTAGTGCCCTGGCCCGCAACTCAGCGCCTCACTGCCTGGCGGCGTCTTGGGAGCCCGGCCGGCGTTGCCACTCGCCCGAAGACAGCGTAGTTGCGCGACAGGGCAGCCGCCGTTTGCCCAACGAAGGAAAGGTGCACATAGCCGATGCCTGAACATTTTCGTGCGTTGATCGTCATTCTGTTTCTGGCGAGCGTGGTCTTCCTGTTGGCGCGGCGGCCGGCCACCGACCTGATTCCGCTCAGCGATTACAAGCGCCGACGCAATTTGTGGTTCCTGCTTACCGTGCTGGCGTTCGTCTCGCACAGCTTCTGGCTGTACCTGGGCGCGGGTGCGGCCATCCTGTTGCTGGCACGGCGCCGCGAGCACAACCCCATGGCGCTGTTCTACATGCTGTTGTTCCTGATCCCGCCGGCCTCGGTGCAAGTGCCGGGCTTCGGCGTTGTCAATTACCTGGTCGACCTGAACCACATTCGCCTGCTGACGCTGTGCGTGCTGCTGCCGGCTGCGCTGGAGCTGCGCCGGCACCCCGACAGCGTGCGCTTTGGGCGCACCTGGGCCGACCGGCTGCTGGCCGCCGGGCTGGTGCTGATGAGCGTGCTGTACCTGCGCGAGACCACCCTGACCGATACCTTGCGCCAGGCCCTGTACCTGTATGTCGACGTATTCCTGCCGTACTACGTGGCCAGCCGTGGCCTGCGCCAGCTCAGCGACTTCAAGGACGCGATGCTGGCGTTCGTGCTCACCTCCTTCGTCATGGCCCTGATCGCGGTTGCCGAATACGTGCGCCACTGGTTGCTGTACAGCGCCTTGGTCGATGCCATGGGCGTGCCTTGGAGCATGTCGGGCTACCTGAGCCGTGGCGGCGCCCTGCGCGCCAGTGTCACCACCGGCCAGGCGATTGCACTGGGCTATGTGATGAGCGTGGCGATCGGCCTGTTCCTGTTCGTGCAGGGTTACGTGCAGCGGCCCTTGCACAGGGCCATGGGCGCCCTGCTGCTGGCGGCCGGCCTGTTCGCGCCGTTGTCCCGTGGGCCGTGGATTGGCGCAGTGGTCATCGTGGTGGTGTTCATCGCGCTGGGCAAAGGTGCGGTCAGGCGCCTGGCGCTGCTGGGGGCGGCCGGCATGCTGGCGCTGCCGTTGCTGACTATGGTGCCGGGCGGTGACAAGGTGCTGGACCTGCTGCCCTACATCGGCAATATCGAAAAGGAAAACATCACCTACCGCGAGCGGCTGATGGACAACTCGTGGATCGTCATCCAGCGCAATCCGCTGTTCGGCTCGTTCGACTTCCGCAACACCCCGGAAATGCAGGCGATGATCCAGGGTGAAGGCATCATCGACATCGTCAACACCTACATCAACC
>NZ_BCBD01000085.1:0-23385 GCF_001320345.1 Pseudomonas sp. NBRC 111127
AGGAGCTGGCCCAGGTGCTGGAGGTGCTGCCGCGCGACGACCTGTTCCAGACGCCGATCGACGAGCTGTTCACCACGGTCATGGCGATCGTGCAGATCCAGGAGCGCAACAAGATCCGCGTGTTCCTGCGCAAGGACCCGTACGGCCGCTTCTGCTACTGCCTGGCCTACGTGCCGCGGGAAATCTACTCCACCGAAGTGCGGCAGAAGATCCAGCAGGTATTGATGGAGCGCCTGAAGGCCAGCGACTGCGAGTTCTGGACGTTCTTCTCCGAGTCGGTGCTGGCCCGCGTGCAGTTGATTCTGCGGGTCGACCCGAAAAACCGCATCGACATCGACCCGCAGCAGCTGGAGCGCGAAGTGGTGCAGGCCTGCCGCTCGTGGCGCGACGACTATTCTGCGCTGGTCGTGGAGAACTTCGGCGAAGCCCAGGGCACCAACATCCTGGCCGACTTCCCCACCGGCTTCCCGGCGGGCTACCGCGAGCGTTTCGCCGCCCACTCGGCGGTGGTCGACCTGCAGCACGTGCTCAACCTGTCGGAAAGCAAGCCCCTGGCGATGAGCTTCTACCAGCCGTTGACCCAGGTCGGCGAGCGCATCCTGCACTGCAAGCTGTACCACGTGGACACGCCGCTGGCGCTGTCCGATGTGTTGCCGATTCTGGAAAACCTCGGCCTGCGCGTACTCGGCGAGTTCCCGTACCGGCTGCGCCATGCCAGTGGCCGTGAGTACTGGATCCACGACTTCGCCTTCACCTACAGCGAAGGCCTTAGCCTGGATATCCAGCAGCTCAATGACACCCTGCAGGACGCGTTCATCCATATCGTGCGCGGCGATGCCGAGAACGATGCCTTCAACCGCCTGGTGCTGACCGCCGGCCTGCCTTGGCGCGACGTGGCACTGCTGCGTGCCTACGCCCGTTACCTCAAGCAGATCCGCCTGGGCTTCGACCTTGGCTACATCGCCAGCACCCTGAACAACCACACCGACATCGCCCGTGAGTTGACCCGGCTGTTCAAGACCCGCTTCTACCTGGCGCGCAAGCTGACCCAGGACGACCTGGACGACAAGCAGCAGCGCCTGGAACAGGCCATTCTGACCGCGCTGGACGAGGTGCAGGTACTCAACGAAGACCGCATCCTGCGCCGCTACCTGGACCTGATCAAGGCCACCCTGCGCACCAACTTCTACCAACCGGACGCCAACGGCCAGAACAAGTCGTATTTCAGCTTCAAGTTCAACCCGCGGCTGATTCCCGAGCTGCCCAAGCCGGTGCCCAAGTTCGAGATATTCGTCTATTCGCCGCGGGTCGAGGGCGTGCACCTGCGCTTTGGCAACGTGGCCCGTGGTGGCTTGCGCTGGTCCGACCGCGAAGAAGACTTCCGCACCGAAGTGCTCGGCCTGGTCAAGGCCCAGCAGGTGAAGAACTCGGTGATCGTGCCGGTGGGTGCCAAGGGCGGCTTCCTGCCGCGGCGCCTGCCGCTGGGCGGCAGCCGTGACGAGATCGCGGCCGAAGGCGTGGCGTGCTACCGCATCTTCATTTCCGGCTTGCTCGACATCACCGACAACCTCAAGGATGGCGGCGTGGTGCCGCCGGCCAACGTGGTGCGCCACGACGATGACGACCCGTACCTGGTGGTGGCGGCCGACAAGGGCACCGCGACCTTCTCCGACATCGCCAACGGCATTGCCATCGACTACGGCTTCTGGCTGGGCGACGCCTTCGCCTCGGGCGGTTCGGCCGGCTACGACCACAAGAAAATGGGCATTACCGCGCGCGGCGCCTGGGTCGGCGTGCAGCGGCACTTCCGTGAGCGCGGCATCAACGTGCAGGAAGACCCGATCACCGTCATCGGTGTGGGGGACATGGCCGGCGACGTATTCGGCAACGGCCTGCTGATGTCCGACAAACTGCAATTGGTGGCCGCGTTCAACCACCTGCACATCTTCATCGACCCCAACCCCGAGCCGGCTTCCAGCTTCGCCGAACGCAAGCGCCTGTTCGACCTGCCGCGCTCGGCCTGGACCGACTACGACACCAGCATCATGTCCGAAGGCGGTGGCATCTTCCCGCGCAGCGCCAAGAGCATTGCCATCAGCCCGCAGATGAAGGAACGCTTCGCCATCGAAGCCGACCGCCTGACCCCGACCGAGTTGCTGAACGCGTTGCTCAAGGCCCCGGTTGATCTGCTGTGGAATGGCGGGATCGGCACCTACGTCAAGGCCAGCAGCGAAAGCCACGCCGACGTCGGCGACAAGGCCAACGACGCGCTGCGGGTCAACGGCAACGAGCTGCGCTGCAAGGTGGTGGGCGAGGGTGGCAACCTGGGCATGACCCAGCTTGGCCGGGTCGAGTTCGGCCTGCACGGCGGGGCGACCAACACCGACTTCATCGACAACGCCGGCGGCGTGGACTGCTCTGACCACGAGGTCAATATCAAGATCCTGCTCAATGAAGTGGTGCAGGGTGGCGACATGACCGAGAAGCAGCGTAACCAGCTGCTCGGCAGCATGACCGATGAAGTCGCCAGCCTGGTGCTGGGCAACAACTACAAGCAGACCCAGGCGCTGTCGCTGGCCGCCCGCCGCGCCCGCGAACGCATTGCCGAGTACAAGCGCCTGATGGCTGACCTGGAGGCGCGGGGCAAACTGGACCGTGCCATCGAGTTCCTGCCGTCCGAGGAGCAACTGGCCGAACGCCTGGCCGCCGGCCATGGCCTGACCCGTGCCGAGCTGTCGGTGCTGATCTCGTACAGCAAGATCGACCTCAAGGAGCAGTTGCTGAAGTCGCAGGTGCCCGACGACGACTACCTGACCCGCGACATGGAAACCGCCTTCCCGCCGTCGCTGGTCAGCAAGTTCGCCGAATCCATGCGCCGCCACCGCCTGAAGCGTGAAATCGTCAGCACCCAGATCGCCAACGACCTGGTCAACAATATGGGCATCACCTTCGTCCAGCGCCTGAAGGAGTCGACTGGCATGAGCCCAGCCAACGTGGCCGGGGCCTACGTGATCGTGCGCGACATCTTCCACCTGCCGCACTGGTTCCGCCAGATCGAGGCCCTCGACTACCAGGTGCCGGCGGAGGTCCAGCTGAGCTTGATGGATGAGCTGATGCGCCTGGGCCGCCGCGCGACCCGCTGGTTCCTGCGCAGCCGCCGCAACGAGCAGGACGCCGGGCGCGACACCGCGCACTTCGGGCCGAAAATCGCGCAGCTCGGGCTCAAGCTGGATGAGTTGCTCGAAGGCCCGACCCGCGAACGCTGGATGGTGCGCTACCAGGGCTTCGTCGAGGCTGGCGTGCCGGAACTGCTGGCGCGCATGGTGGCCGGTACCAGCCACCTGTACACGTTGCTGCCGATCATCGAAGCGGCTGACGTTACCGGGCATGAGCCGGCGCAGGTGGCCAAGGCGTTCTTCGCCGTGGGCAGCGCGCTGGACCTGACCTGGTACCTGCAGGAAATCAGCAACCTGCCGGTGGAAAACAACTGGCAGGCGCTGGCCCGCGAGGCCTTCCGTGACGACATCGACTTGCAGCAGCGGGCGATCACCATTTCGGTCCTGCAAATGGCCGACGGGCCGCAAGACATGGACGCCCGTGTGGCGCTGTGGGCCGAGCAGCACCGGGTGATGGTAGAGCGCTGGCGCGCGATGCTCGATGACCTTCGCAATGCCAGCGGCAACGACTATGCGATGTATGCGGTGGCCAACCGCGAGCTGGTCGACCTGGCCATGAGCGGGCAGGCCGCGGTGGTGCCTTCTTAAGCTGCAAGCTGCAAGCTACAAGCTACAAGCTACAAGCTACAAGCTGCAAGCGGACCTCACTGGTTTTGCTTGCAGCTTCTGGCTTTAGCACCGTTTAGATCGTGTACACAGCCCCCGCTTTTTCTTGAAGCTTGAAGCTTGAAGCTTTCCTACTTGAACCGCCGCTCCACGCCTTTCTCCACCAGGATCTTCGCCGAAATCTCTTCCACCGAAAAATGCGTGGAATTGATGTTGGGAATGTTCTCCCGGCGGAACAAACTCTCCACCTCGCGCACCTCGAACTCGCACTGGGCAAAGCTTGAGTAACGACTGTTGGGCTTGCGCTCGTGGCGGATGGCCGTGAGGCGGTCAGGGTCGATGGTCAGGCCGAACAGCTTGTTGTGGTGCTTTTTCAGCACTGCCGGCAACTGCAGGCGTTCCATGTCGTCTTCGGTCAGGGGGTAGTTGGCGGCCCTGATGCCAAACTGCATGGCCATGTACAGGCAGGTTGGGGTCTTGCCGCAGCGCGACACACCCACCAGGATCAGGTCGGCCTTGTCGTAGTAGTGCGTGCGCGCGCCGTCGTCGTTGTCCAGGGCGAAGTTCACCGCCTCGATGCGTTCCATGTAGTTGGAATTGCCGCCGATCGAATGGGACTTACCCACGGAATACGACGAATGGGCGGTCAATTCCTGCTCAAGAGGGGATAAAAACGACGAAAAGATGTCGATCATGAAGCCATTCGACGTGGCCAGGATCTCACGTATGTCCTGGTTGACGATGGTGTCGAAGATGATCGGGCGCACCCCGTCACGCTCGGCCGCGGCATTGATCTGCTGGACCATGGTCCGCGCCTTGTCGGGCGAATCGATGTACGGCCGGGTGAATTTGTTGAACGGGATGCTCTCGAATTGCGCGAGCAGACTCTGGCCCAGGGTTTCGGCTGTGATACCGGTGCCATCGGAGATGAAGAACGCGGTTCGTTTCATTTGCGACCTGGGCCTTAAGCTGATGAAGATTCTTGGATATGATAAGTTCGGTTTGCCGAATGCGGCTGTCGACATTCTGCCACATTTGCAAAGCCTATTTTCCAGGTACAGGCCACAAACGCCCGGCCAAGTCATAGCGGACAGGCGGGCGCCCTTTGAGCTTTTCCAACACAGTTAGTGGAGAGATCACCTTGGTAGAGTACGTAGTTTCCCTCGATAAGCTCGGCGTCCATGATGTGGAGCATGTGGGGGGCAAGAACGCATCCCTGGGCGAGATGATCAGCAACCTTGCCGGTGCTGGTGTATCGGTGCCGGGCGGCTTTGCCACTACGGCGCAGGCGTACCGCGATTTTCTCGAGCAGAGTGGCCTCAACGACCGAATCCATGCGGCGCTCGACGCCCTCGACGTGGATGACATCAACGCCCTGACCAAGACCGGCGCGCAGATCCGCCAGTGGGTCATGGAAGCCGACTTCCCGGCGCGTCTGGATTCGGAAATCCGTACGGCGTTTGCCGAAATGGCCGCTGGCAACGACAACATGGCCGTTGCCGTGCGCTCCTCTGCCACTGCTGAAGACTTGCCGGACGCCTCGTTCGCCGGCCAGCAGGAAACGTTCCTCAACATCCGCGGCGTGGACAACGTGATCCGCGCGGCCAAGGAAGTGTTCGCTTCGCTGTTCAACGACCGTGCCATTGCCTACCGCGTGCACCAGGGCTTCGATCACAAACTGGTCGCCCTGTCTGCCGGTGTGCAGCGCATGGTTCGTTCCGAAACCGGCACCGCCGGTGTCATGTTCACCCTCGATACCGAATCGGGCTTCCGCGACGTGGTGTTCATCACCGGCGCCTATGGCCTGGGTGAAACCGTGGTACAGGGTGCGGTCAACCCTGACGAATTCTACGTGCACAAGAACACCCTGCTGGCTGGCCGCCCGGCTATCCTGCGCCGCAACCTGGGCAGCAAGGCGATCAAGATGGTCTATGGCGACGAAGCCAAGGCCGGCCGTTCGGTGAAAACCGTGGAAGTCGACCGCGCCGAACGTGCGCGCTTCTGCCTGAGCGACGCCGAGGTCAGCGAACTGGCCAAGCAGGCAATGATCATCGAGCAGCACTACCAGCGCCCGATGGACATCGAATGGGCCAAGGACGGTGACGACGGCAAGCTGTACATTGTCCAGGCCCGCCCTGAAACCGTGAAAAGCCGCTCCAGCGCCAATGTCATGGAGCGCTACCTGCTGAAAGAAAAGGGCACGGTACTGGTCGAAGGCCGTGCCATCGGCCAGCGCATCGGCGCCGGCAAGGTCCGCGTGATCCACGATGTATCGGAAATGGACAAGGTGCAGCCAGGCGACGTGCTGGTTTCCGACATGACCGACCCGGACTGGGAACCGGTGATGAAGCGCGCCAGCGCCATTGTCACCAACCGCGGCGGCCGTACCTGCCACGCGGCGATCATTGCCCGTGAGCTGGGTATTCCGGCCGTGGTCGGTTGCGGCAACGCCACCCAGGTGCTCAAAGACGGCCAGGGCGTCACGGTTTCCTGCGCCGAAGGCGACACCGGCTTCATCTTCGAGGGTGAACTGGGCTTTGACGTCAAGCAGAACTCGGTCGATGCCATGCCCGAGCTGCCGTTCAAGATCATGATGAACGTCGGCAACCCGGACCGGGCCTTCGATTTTGCCCAGTTGCCCAACGCAGGCGTGGGCCTGGCGCGCCTGGAATTCATCATCAACCGCATGATCGGCGTGCACCCCAAGGCACTGCTGAACTACGCAGGCCTGCCTGCCGACCTCAAAGACAGTGTCGACAAGCGCATTGCCGGCTACAACGACCCGGTCGGCTTCTACGTCGAGAAACTGGTCGAGGGCATCAGCACCCTGGCCGCGGCCTTCTACCCGAAAAAGGTCATCGTGCGCCTGTCGGACTTCAAGTCCAACGAGTACGCCAACCTGATCGGCGGCAAGCTGTACGAGCCGGAAGAAGAGAACCCGATGCTGGGCTTCCGCGGTGCCTCGCGCTACATCAGCGAGTCGTTCCGTGACTGCTTCGAACTCGAGTGCCGCGCGCTCAAGCGCGTGCGCAACGAGATGGGCCTGACCAACGTTGAAATCATGGTGCCCTTCGTGCGTACCCTGGGCGAGGCCAGCCAGGTCGTCGACCTGCTGGCCGAAAACGGCCTGGCCCGTGGCGACAACGGCCTGCGCGTGATCATGATGTGCGAGCTGCCGTCCAACGCCATTCTCGCCGAGGAATTCCTGGAGTACTTCGACGGCTTCTCGATCGGCTCCAACGACCTGACCCAGCTTACCCTGGGCCTGGACCGTGACTCGGGCATCATTGCCCACCTGTTCGACGAGCGTAACCCGGCCGTGAAGAAGCTGCTGGCCAACGCCATTGCCGCGTGCAACAAGGCTGGCAAGTACATCGGCATCTGCGGCCAGGGCCCTTCGGACCACCCGGACCTGGCCAAGTGGCTGATGGAGCAGGGCATCGAAAGCGTGTCGCTGAACCCCGACTCGGTACTCGAAACCTGGTTCTTCCTCGCCGAAGGCCAGGGCGCAGCCTGACGCAATAAAACGCGGGGGGGCGTCTGGCGTGCCCCCGCCTGGTTTTTTCCAGGGCGAGTTCCAGCAATGGATCCCGCCCTTTTTTGTGCACCAAGCAACCTTATGCAAAGCAGTAGCCGTTTATTTCCCGTGGCCTTGCTCAGTGCCGAGCGCCGCGGCGACCTCAGTGAAGACGTGTACCGGATCAAGGCCGGCAACAGCCCTGATCCCAGTGTGGAATTGGCCGTTACCCGCCTGGGGCTGGCAGACCAGGAGCACGCCCAGGGCGTGCCGGTGATTCTGCTGCATGGCAGTTTTTCCAACCGGCGTTTCTGGTATTCGCCCAAGGGCATCGGCCTGGGGGCCTATCTGGCACGTGCCGGTTTCGACGTATGGATCCCGGAAATGCGTGGTCACGGCCTGTCGCCACGCAATGCAGCCTGGCGACACAACAGCGTAGCCGGCTATGCCCGTGACGACCTGCCAACCATCAACGCCTTCGTGCGCGAAAAAGCCGGCCAGGCGCCGCACTGGGTAGGCCACTCACTGGGTGGAACAACCTTGGTGGCAGCCTTGGGTGGCGGTTTTCTGACCGCCGACCAGGTCGCGAGCGTGGCCCTGTTCGGCACACAGGTCAGCCGTGTGTACTGGCCGTTGAAAGTCCCGCCAGTGGCCTGGGGCGCGAAGTGGCTGCTCAAGCGCTGGGGGCAGATTTCCGGGCCGCGCTTCAAGCGTGGGCCAGAGGACGAACCCCTGGGGCTGGCCCTGGAAAGCCTGCGCTGGCATGGCTTGTTCGGGCGTTTTGGCGACAAGAAGCAGGATTGGTGGGCAGGGCTGGCCGAGGTTGATGTGCCGCTGTTGGCAGTGGCCGGCGCCGGCGACCTCCAGGACCCGGTGTGGGCCTGCCGCAAGCTGTTCGAGCAGGTGGGGGGCGAGCACAAGCAGTTCCTGCGGCTGGGGCGTGAAGAAGGTTTTGAAGCCTTCGGGCATGTCGACATGCTGGTGAGCAAGGCTGCGCAGGTGCAGGTGTGGCCGCTGGTAGAGCGCTGGCTGCGTAACCCGCTGTTGCCGGTGCATGCGTCCACAGTGGTTGCAGAGCCTGTGCCGGTCAGCTGAGTTTGCGTCGCCTGTGCTGGCCTCTTCGCGGGCGCGCCCGCTCCTACAGGGACCTCACCGCATTCAGCCCTGTGTCACCCTGTGGGAGCGGGCGTGCCCGCGAAGAGGCCAGCACAGGCAATACACAACTGACTGCTTGGTCCCGGATGACTGCAATGGGCTCTACGGTGTAGCCTTGGCCGATACCCGCTTTCGTTGTGACTGACAGGAGCTTCCCATGCAGCATTACGTAACGCCCGACCTGTGTGACGCCTACCCGGACCTGGTTCAGGTGCTGGAACCGATGTTCAGCAACTTCGGTGGCCGTGATTCGTTTGGCGGCCAGATCGTCACCATCAAGTGCTTCGAGGACAACTCGCTGGTCAAGGAGCAGGTCGAACTCGACGGCAAAGGCAAGGTGCTGGTAGTCGATGGCGGTGGGTCGCTGCGTCGCGCATTGCTGGGGGACATGCTTGCCGAAAAGGCTGCCAGGAACGGCTGGGAAGGCTTGTTGATCTACGGCTGCGTACGCGACGTCGATGTGTTGATCCAGACCGACGTCGGCGTGCAGGCGCTGGCCAGCCACCCAATGAAGACCGACAAGCGCGGCATCGGCGACCTCAACGTGGCAGTGACTTTCGCCGGCGTGACGTTCCGCCCGGGCGAGTATGTGTACGCCGACAACAATGGCGTGCTGGTGTCGCCAAGCCCGCTGAAAATGCCGGAGTGATGCGCCGCACGCGCTGATGGAGCTTTGATGTTCGAGGAAGACAACGCGCAGTGGGGGCTGGTGCACGCCCTGGTGCTCGATGGCAAAGGCGGCGCGCGCCCGATTGCCCGTACCGAACTGGCCGACCTGCAATTGCAGCCCCAGCAGAGCCTGTGGCTGCACTGGGACCGCAGCCACCCGCAAACCCGTACCTGGTTGCTGAATGAAAGCGGCCTCAGCGAGTTCGCCTGCGAATTGCTGCTGGAGGAAAACACCCGCCCGCGCTTGCTGCCCATGGCCGATGAACAGCTGCTGCTGTTCTTGCGTGGGGTCAACCTGAACCCGGGCGCCGAGCCGGAAGACATGGTCTCGGTGCGCATTTTCGCCGAAGCGCAGCGGGTCATCTCGCTGCGCTTGCGGCCCCTGCGCGCCAGCGACGAGGTGCTCCAGCTACTGGAACAGGGCAGGGGGCCCACATCCGCATCCGAACTGCTGTTGCTGATGGGGGAACTGCTGACCGAAAAGGTGCAGGGCCTGGTCAGTGACCTCGCCGAACTGGTCGACCTGGAAGAAGAAAAGGTCGAATCCGACGAGCGGTATACCCCCGAACAGGGCAGCCTGCAGCAGATCCGTCGGCGGGCCGCCGGGTTGCGCCGGTTCCTGGCCCCGCAACGGGAAATCTATGCCCAGTTGTCACGCAGCAAGTGGGGCTGGTTCGCCTATGCCGATGCCGATTACTGGAACGAGCTGAACAACAGCCTGATCCGCTACCTGGAGGAGCTGGAGCTGACCCGCGAGCGCGCCGCGCTGGTGCTGGAGAGCGAAGACCGGCGCCGTAGCGAGCGGATGAACCGCACCATGTACCGCTTTGGCATCATCACCTGCATCTTTCTGCCGATGAGCTTCATCACCGGGCTGCTGGGCATCAATGTCGGTGGCATTCCGGGGGCGCAAAACCCCTACGGCTTCCTGTTCGCCTGCATTGTGGTGCTGGGGCTGGCGGTGGGGCAGTGGTGGTTGTTCCGCCGGTTGCGGTGGGTATGACGCGTGGGTGGGCTGCAGGCGAACATCACACCATTCGAAACATTCGTGCCAATCGGATGTGTGACCCATCGCCGGGCCATCTCGTCTCTAGCTGACACTGCGCGAGGTGCACATGCACGATCCGTTTGAAGAATCCCTGCGCGACCTGCTCAAGGCGTCACCCTCCGGCAACGACCGGGACGACCGGGATGACGCTGCCTGCTTGGGCCGCGTGCTGAAAACCGCCAACCGCCAGGTCGGTGCGGGTGATCTGTTCAGCTTGCTTGGCCGCTGGAGCCAGGCGCTGCTGATCGCCGTGAACAATGGCTCGGCGCATGTCGCGCCGGTGCGTCGACACACTTCCCGCAACGCTGCCACTGGCAGCAAAGCAGATAAGGCCGATTGAATATGGAACTCGATCTCTGGACCCAGAGCCTGGTCACCGCGATGACCGCCCTTTGGACCAAAGTGGCGAACTTCATCCCTAACCTGTTCGGCGCACTGGTCGTGGTGCTGCTCGGTTTCGTGGTAGCCAAGCTGCTCGATACACTGCTGTCCAAACTGCTGGCCAAATTCGGCCTGGACCGCCTTATGGCCGGTACCGGCCTGACCAAAATGCTGGGCCGGGTCGGCATACAGGTGCCCATTTCCACCCTGATCGGCAAGATCGTCTACTGGTTCGTACTGCTCATCTTCCTGGTTTCCGCCGCTGAATCGCTGGGCCTGGAGCGGGTTTCAGCGACCCTCGACATGCTTGCCCTGTACTTGCCGAAGGTGTTCGGCGGGGCCCTGGTATTGCTGGCCGGCGTGCTGCTGGCACAGGTGGCCAATGGCCTGGTGCGCGGTGCTGCAGAAGGCATTGGCCTGGAGTATTCGGCAGGCCTGGGGCGTATCGCGCAAGGGCTGGTCATCATCATCAGCATTTCGGTGGCCATCAGCCAGCTGGAAGTGAAAACCGACCTGCTCAACCATGTGATCGTCATCGGCCTGATTACCGTTGGTCTGGCGGTTGCCCTAGCCATGGGCCTGGGCAGCCGCGAAATTGCCGGGCAGATTCTGGCCGGCATTTATGTTCGCGAGTTGTACCAGGTAGGCCAGCAGGTGCGGATTGGAGAGGTCGAAGGGCTCATCGAGGAAATCGGCACGGTGAAAACCACCCTGCTGACCGATGAGGGGGAGCTGGTGTCGTTGTCCAACCGCGAGCTGCTGGAACAGCGAGTCAATAGCCGCTAACCGCGTGAAAGCTGTTAATGTATGCCGCCGCGAAATTCGACCCACGGGGTCGCGCGGCGACATTGACCTGACTGTCGGCCAGATCCGTTTTGAATAAAGTTCCTACGCCGCCCATGCGTTATGACCCTCGCGAGCTCACCGATGAAGAGTTGGTGGCGCGTTCGCATGAGGAGCTGTACCACGTCACCCGCGCCTATGAGGAGCTCATGCGGCGCTACCAGCGGACCCTGTTCAACGTTTGTGCACGTTATTTAGGGAACGACCGTGACGCGGACGATGTCTGTCAGGAAGTGATGCTGAAGGTGCTGTACGGCCTGAAGAACTTCGAGGGTAAATCCAAGTTCAAGACCTGGCTCTACAGCATCACCTACAACGAGTGCATTACCCAGTACCGCAAGGAGCGCCGCAAACGCCGGTTGATGGATGCCCTGAGCCTGGACCCTGTTGAAGAGGCGTCCGAGGACAAGGCACCGAAGCCGGAAGAAAAAGGCGGGCTGGACAAGTGGCTGGTGCATGTGAACCCGATCGACCGCGAGATCCTGGTGCTGCGTTTTGTCGCAGAGCTGGAGTTCCAGGAGATCGCCGACATCATGCACATGGGCCTGAGCGCGACGAAGATGCGATACAAGCGTGCGCTAGACAAGCTTCGTGAGAAATTTGCGGGCCTCGATGAAACTTAGTCGTCTGCAAATATCTCTAACGAATCGGCGAGTTCTGCTAGACTTGCCGTCGAGTTGTCCCCCTTGTTTATGGTGGGACTGCTTAACTATCACCAGATGGGGATTTAACGGATGAAATTGAAAAACACCTTGGGCTTGGCCATTGGTTCGCTCGTAGCCGCCACCTCGATTGGCGCTATGGCACAAGGTCAAGGCGCCGTCGAGACTGAAATCTTCTACAAGAAAGAATTCTTCGACAGCCAGCGCGACTTCAAGAACGACGGCAACCTGTTCGGCGGCTCGATCGGTTACTTCCTGACCGACGACGTTGAACTGCGTCTGGGCTACGACGAAGTGCACAACGCTCGTGGCGATGACGGCAAGAACATCAAGGGCTCGAACACCGCCCTGGACGCCGTTTACCACTTCAACAACCCGTACGACGCTATCCGTCCGTACGTTTCCGCTGGTTTCTCGCACCAGTCGCTGGGCCAGACCGGCCGTGGCGGTCGTGACCACTCCACCTTCGCCAACGTTGGCGCCGGTGCCAAGTGGTACATCACCGACATGTTCTACGCCCGTGCTGGCGTTGAAGCCCAGTACAACATCGACCAGGGCGACACCGAGTGGGCCCCAAGCGTTGGTGTTGGTCTGAACTTCGGCGGTAGCCCGAAGCAAACCGCAGCCCCTGCTCCAGCACCTGTTGCTGAAGTTTGCTCCGACTCCGACAACGACGGCGTGTGCGACAACGTCGACAAGTGCCCAGACACCCCGGCCAACGTTACCGTTGACGCCGACGGCTGCCCGGCTGTTGCCGAAGTCGTTCGTGTTGAGCTGGACGTGAAGTTCGACTTCGACAAGTCGGTCGTCAAGCCAAACAGCTACGGCGACATCAAGAACCTGGCTGACTTCATGAAGCAGTACCCACAAACCACCACCGTGGTTGAAGGTCACACTGACTCCGTGGGTCCAGACGCTTACAACCAGAAGCTGTCCGAGCGTCGTGCCAACGCTGTCAAGCAAGTCCTGACCCAGCAGTACGGCGTAGAATCCAGCCGTGTTGACTCGGTTGGCTACGGCGAAACCCGTCCGGTTGCTGACAACGCCACCGAAGAAGGCCGTGCTATCAACCGTCGCGTTGAAGCTCAGGTAGAAGCCCAGGCCAAGTAATTGGTTTGATGCTTCACGAAAAACCCGGCCTCGGCCGGGTTTTTCTTTGGCTGGGTTTTACCGGCCGGCGGGCCGTGGCTGTCAGCCGGTAGCGGCCACCCACTGCTGAGCCACCTGCGCCCCAACCACCTCGCCAATCACCAGGATCGCCGGGCTACGCAAGGCGAACCCACGCGCATCCTCGACCATCCCCTGCACATCGCTCCTGCACTCGCGTTGCTCGGGCAGCGAGGCATTCTCGATCATGGCCACCGGCATGCCGGGTGCCATCCCCCCGTCCAGCAACCCCTGGCGGACCTGCTCCAGCCGGGCCACGCCCATGTACACCACCAACGTGGTGCCAGCCTGGGCCAATGCTGCCCAGTTCAGTGCGCTGTCATCCTGCGTATGCGCGGTCACCAGCGTTACCCCGCGGCTAACGCCCCGCGAGGTCAGGGAAATACCGCACTGCGTAGCGCCTGCCAGGCCTGCGGTGATGCCGTTGACAATTTCCACCTCGATACCATGTCCCTGCAGCCACAGGGCCTCCTCGCCGCCGCGGCCGAAAATGCAAGGGTCGCCGCCCTTGAGCCGCACCACACAGCGCCCTTGGCGGGCGTGGCGCAACATCAGGCGCTGGATGAACGCCTGCGGCGTCGAGCGGCAGCCGCCACGCTTGCCCACTGCAATAACCCGCGCCTGCGGGCAATGCGCCAGCACTGCCGGGTTGACCAGGTCGTCGATCATCACCACTGCCGCTTCCTGCAAGGCGCGTACAGCCTTGAGGGTGAGCAGTTCCGGGTCACCCGGGCCGGCGCCAACCAGCCACACTTTTGCATTCATTCGTGTTTCCTCATTGGCAAGGTGCATTCAGCCCTTGAGCAGGGTGAGCAGCAATATCAGGTTGATCAGTAACGACAGCACGGCCAGGGTGCGCCAGACTTTCAGTGGCTCGCGCTCCAGCAATGGCCGCGGGCGGCCGGGCAGTTCCTGGCGGTCGCCCCGTTCGAGCAGCAGCAACCAGTGTTCGGCGGTTTCGAAGCGCTGCGCCGGGTCGGCGGCCACGGCCTGCTGCAGGTTGTGCTGCAGCCACTCCGGCAGGTCGGGCCGGTAGCGCGCCGGGTTGACCGGTTGGCCGAAGCGCGGCCGCTGAAAGGCTTCCACTTCCCCATACGGGTAGTGCCCGGTCAGCAGGTGATACAGCGTCACGCCTGCGGCATACAGGTCCTGGCGGGGGCTGGGCGGCTGGCCGTCGAAGGCTTCAGGGGCGATGTAGGACGGGGTGCCGGGCAAGGCATGTTGCGGGTCTTCGCAGAGCCCGGGGCAGTACGCCAGGCCGAAGTCCAGCAGGCGCAACTGGCCATCGCAGCCCAGGTGCAGGTTGTCGGGCTTGATGTCGCGGTGCAGCAGGTTGCGCCGGTGCAGCACCCCTACCGCCTGTAGCAACTGCCGGGCGAGCTCCAGCCACTGGGCCAACGGCAGTGGGCCATTTTCGGCCAGCAGTGCGGCCAGGCTCTGGCCCGGGTATTCGCGCATCACGTAGTACAACTGCTGGCGCTGGCTGCAGGCGTGCAGCTCGGGAAAGTGCCGGCCGGCGACCCTGCGCATGAACCATTCTTCGAGCAGCAGGCCCTGCGCCGCACCAGGCTCCTGCCGCCGCTCGGGCGGCAAGGTCTTGAGCAGCCACGCCTGGCCTTGGCCATCGCGCACCCGGTACAACAATGATTGACGGCTGTGTGCGCGCAGTTGTTCGACCTGCCAGCCATCGATCGACTGGCCTGCCCGTAACGGCTCGGGCACGGGCCAGTGCTGCAGTTGGGCCAAGGTGTCGCCAAGGTTCGCCGTGCCCGGTTGTTCGACCTGCACCAGCATGGCGCTGGCGTTATCCTGGCTACCGTTGAGGTGGGCGCTGGCAACCAACGTGTCCACGGCCAGCTGCAGGTCGGGTTGCTCGCGCAGCACCGCCTGGATGTGCTGGTCGCCCAGGCTGGCCCACACACCGTCGCTGACCAGCAGATAACATTCACCCGGCTGCAATTCGCCTTCCAGGTAATCCACCAGCAGATGCTGGTCCAGGCCCAGCGCGCGTTTGAGTACATGCTGCATGCCGGGCTGGTCCCAGACATGGTCTTCGCTCAGGCACTGCAGCTGGCCGGCGTGCCAGCGATACACCCGGCAGTCGCCTACGTGGGCCAGGGTGAAGCGCCGCCCGCGCAGCACCAGTGCGCTGAGGGTGGTCAGCAACGGCTGGCCATTCCCTTGGGCGCGCAGCCAGCGGTTCTGTGCCAGCAGCAGACGGTCGAGGGCCTGGGCCACGCCCCAGGTGGCCGGCGTGGCGTAGTAGTCCAGGGCCAGCGCCTGCAGGCTGGCCCGCGCGGCAAGGCCGCCGTCGGCACATTGGCTGACCCCGTCGGCCAGGGCGAACAGGTAGCCTTTGCTGGCGGCCAGTTCGGGCGCCGGGGTAACCAGGCGCAAGGCATCCTGGTTTTCCGCGCGCGGCCCGGTGGCGCTGGCCTGGGCAAAGCTCAGTTGCAGGCTCATGGGTGTGCCTCAGACCCGTGCAGCGGTCACGGCCGCCGAGCCCCAGGTGGTGCGCCAGCGTTGTTTCACGCCGTGCAGGCCGAACCAGGCCAGCAGGCCCAGGCTTGCGAACAGCCACAACCCCAGTTGGTAGTCGCCAGTGTGCTGCTTGATGGTGCCCAGCCCCGCCGCCAGCAGGAAGCCACCCATACCACCGGCCATGCCGATCAGCCCGGTCATCACGCCGATTTCCTGGCGGAAGCGTTGCGGCACCAGTTGGAACACTGCGCCATTGCCGGCACCCAGGCCGAGCATGGCGCTGACGAACAGGGCCAGGGCGGCGGCCGCGGAGGGCAGGTTGAAGCCGACGGCAGCAATGCAGACGGCCGCTACGCTGTACATGCCCAGCAGCGTGCGGATGCCGCCAAAGCGGTCGGCCAGGGCGCCACCGAGCGGGCGCATCAGGCTGCCGGCGAACACGCAGGCCGCCGTGTAGTAGCCGGCGGTGACCGGGCTCAGGCCGTACTGATCGCTGAAGTAGCCGGGCAGGGCGCTGGCCAGGCCGATGAAACCACCGAACGTGACGCTGTAGAAGAACATGAACCACCAGCTGTCGCGGTCGCCCAGTGCCTTGAGGTAGTCGGCCATGGCTTTGGGCTTGGGCCGTTGTGGGGCGTTACGTGCCAGCAAGGCGAAGACCACCAGCGCCAGCGACAGTGGCAGCAGTGCAAAGCCGAAGACATTGTTCCAGCCAAAGCCGGCTGCCAGTGCCGGGGCGAGCAGGGCCGCGAACACCGTGCCCGAGTTGCCAGCCCCGGCGATGCCCATGGCCTTGCCTTGATGCTGTGGCGGGTACCACTGCGAAGCCAGTGGCAGCGACACGGCGAACGAGGCGCCGGCAAAACCGAGGAACACGCCCAGCAGCAGTGCCTGTTCATAGCTGTGCACGCCCAGGCGCCAGGCAGCGGCCAGCGCGACGATGACCACTACCTGGCCGATCAGCCCGGCGGTCTTGGGCGACAGGCGGTCCACCAGCACGCCCATGGCAAAGCGCAGGATGGCCCCGGCCAGGATCGGCACCGCCACCATCAAGCCCCGCTGTTGTGCGCTCAATTGCAGGTCGGCGGCAATCTGCACCGCCAGCGGGCCCAGCAGGTACCAGACCATGAAGCTGAGGTCGAAATACAGGAACGCGGCGAACAGCGTGGGCACATGCCCGGATTTCCAGAAGCTGGTACTCATCGAACACCTCACTCGGTCATGCAACGGAACGAAAAAGACGCCGCCACCCGCTCCACGGCTGTGGAGGGGCGAGCGACGTCTTTGTCGGAATTTAAGTGGGGCAACCGCCGTTGGTTACCGGTGCGTTTTGTTCAGCAAGAGATGGGCCAACTGTGCCTGGGCAGGGTGGCCAGGTAGTGCACCGGCCCCCTCAGCCGAGCATCTCGTGCATGGCGATGATCTGCTCGGCCACCTGGATCAGCTTCTGTTGGCGGCTCATGGCCTGGCGGCGCATCAGGGTGTAGGCCTGTTCTTCGTTGCAGTCTTTCATTTTCATCAGCAGGCCCTTGGCTTGCTCGATACGCTTGCGTTCGGCCAGTTGCTGGTCGCGCGCCAGCAACTGGGCGCGCAGGGCCTGGTCGCTTTCGAAGCGAGCCATGGCCACGTCCAGAATCGGCTGCAACCGCGCCGCATGGATACCTTCCACGATATAGGCACTGACCCCTGCCTGGATCGCCTGGCGCATCACCCCGGGGTCGTGTTCGTCAGTGAACAGCACGATCGGTCGGGGTTGGTCACGGCTGACCAGCACCACATGCTCCATCACATCGCGGTCCGGTGAATCGGTATCGATCAGCACCACGTCCGGGCGCACCGTTTCGACGCAGGCGGGCAGGTCGATGGTCAGGCCTGGGGCTTCGGTGACCTCGAAGCCGGCCTCGGTCAACGCGGCCTTGAGGCGGCCTAGTTTGCTCTGGGTGTCGTCGATCAGCAGGATGCGCAGCATGGTCGTCCCCCTTACCTGCCAACCTGGGCGTCGGGCAGCTCGCCCAACGCATGCAGGCTGAAGCTACGGGCATAGCCGTAGGGGTCGCTGCCGTCCCAGCGGCTACCGTCTATCAGCAGGCTGCTGCGCATGGGGTGCGTCGGGCATGCCACGCCCAGGCTCTGGGCGGCCTCGGTGTACAGCGCCAGGTGCTGGACCTGGCCCGCGACCTGGAGGTAATCCGGGTCTTCGCGCAGCAGGCCCCAGCGGCGAAACTGGGTCATGAACCACATTCCGTCGGACAGGTAAGGGAAGTTGGCTCGGCCCTGGTCGAACAGGCGCAGGGCGTGCGGGTCTTGCCAGTGGTTGCCCAGGCCGTCGTGATAGTGGCCTAGCAGGCGTGGCTCGATGCTGGCCAGCGCGGTGTCCAGGTAGGCGCTGCCACTGAGCAGTTGCGCGGCGCTGCGGCGGTTGTCCGGGTTTTGCTCGATGAACCGGCTGGCAGCGAGGATCGCCTTGATCAATGCGCGCGCGCTGTTGGGGTATTGTTCGGCGAAGGCCCGGGCACAGGCCAGGACCTTTTCCGGGTGGTCGGGCCAGATCGACTGGCTGGTGGCCAGGGTAAAGCCCTGGCCTTTGGCTACCGCGTCGGCGGCCCACGGCTCGCCGACGCAGAAGCCGTCGATGCGCCCGGCCTGGATGTGTGCGGCCATCTGCGCAGGCGGTACGACTACGCTGTCGACGTCACGCAATGGGTGGATGCCCTGGCTGGCCAGCCAGTAATACAGCCACATGGCGTGGGTGCCCGTGGGGAAGGTCTGGGCAAAGGTCAGCCGTGGGCCATGTTGGTGCACCAGCCGCGCCAGTGCTTCAGGGTTGGTCACGCCTTTGCGTTGCAGGGTTGGGGACAGGTTGATGGCCTGGGCGTTCTGGTTCAGCCCCATGAGCACGGCCATGTCGCTGCCCGGCACGCCACCGATACCCAGGTGCACGGCGTAGACCAGCCCATACAGGCAGTGCGCGGCGTCCAGTTCGCCACTGACCAGTTTGTCCCGCAGGCCGGCCCACGAGCCCTGGCGCTTGAGGTTGAGGGTCAGGCCGTGCTGCTGGGCGAAGCCCTGGGTGGCGGCGACCACGACCGAGGCGCAGTCGGTGAGGGCCATGAAACCGATGTTGAGGCTGGGTTTCTCCGGCGCGTCGCTGCCGTTGACCCAGGCCAGGGGCGTTGCTCGGGGTGCAGTGTTCACAAGGTTCCTCGCCCATACTGATAAGGCTGTGGGCAGTTGGGGTGCAACCGATGTGCCATTTACGCGACCACCTCGCCCCATGGCCCACGATGTGCTGTCATGCCGGCGCCGCGCTGGCTATAATCGCCCCCTCACTCACCCTGAGCCTTGCCCGCCCATGTATACCCTGGCCCGCCAGCTGCTGTTCAAGCTTTCCCCGGAAACTTCCCACGACCTGTCCCTGGACCTGATCGGTGCCGGTGGCCGTCTTGGCCTAAACGGCATGCTGTGCAAGCAACCGGCGGCGTTGCCGGTTTCGGTCATGGGCTTGAACTTCGCCAACCCGGTCGGCCTGGCCGCCGGCCTGGACAAGAATGGCGCGGCCATCGACGGCTTTGCCCAGTTGGGCTTCGGCTTCGTCGAAATCGGCACCGTCACGCCGCGCCCGCAGCCGGGCAACCCCAAGCCTCGGCTGTTCCGCCTGCCGCAAGCCACCGCCATCATCAACCGCATGGGCTTCAACAACCTGGGTGTCGATCACCTGCTTGGCCGTGTTCGTGCGTCGCGTTACAGCGGTGTGCTGGGCATCAACATCGGCAAGAACTTCGACACCCCGGTCGAGCGCGCGGTCGACGACTACCTGATCTGCCTGGACAAGGTGTACACCGCTGCCAGCTATATCACGGTCAACGTCAGTTCGCCGAACACCCCGGGCCTGCGCAGCCTGCAGTTCGGCGATTCGCTCAAGCAACTGCTCGATGCCCTGGCCGAGCGCCGTGAGCAGCTGGCTGCTGCACATGGCAAGCGAGTGCCGCTGGCGATCAAGATCGCCCCGGACATGAGCGACGAAGAAACCGCCCTGGTGGCGGCTGCATTGATGGAGTCGGGCATGGCTGCGGTGATTGCCACCAACACCACGCTGGGCCGTGAGGGTGTCGAAGCGCTGCCGTATGGGGGCGAGGCAGGTGGCCTGTCAGGCGCGCCGGTGCTGCAGAAGAGCACCCATATCGTCAAGGTGCTGGCGGGTGAGCTGGGTGGCAAGTTGCCGATCATTGCCGCCGGTGGCATCACCGAAGGGCGCCACGCTGCCGAGAAGATCGCTGCCGGGGCGAGCCTGGTGCAGATCTATTCGGGCTTCATTTACAAGGGGCCGGCACTGATTCGCGAAGCGGTGGATGCGATCGCGGCGATGCCGCGCTAGTTTGGCGCTTTGCCAGCCCATTAAAAAGGGCCCCTTGAAGGGGCCCCTGGGCCTACGCCCGCCGCCCGATTGGGGCGTGCATGTAAATCGAATTCAGTGTCCTCGATCAGCCTACGGCGTGATTTTCGTTGAGTCTATGGATGCCAGCGGTGCCAGTCATTCCGTCCCAGTTATCGCCGCGACCTTCACGCCAGCCGTTGATCCAGGCTTGGCGAACAGAAGGAAGATTGAACGGGCAAAGTTCGCGGGATTTGCCGGTGACCCCGTATTGGTAGCCACGTGAATATGCTCTTTCCAACGGATCACGCTTAAGTCTTCTCATAGGGTGTTGCCCTCACTTGTTGACTGTAATGTCCCGTCGGCCTCTCCGAGGCCGGGCAGAGTCTTTCTGCCGGTTTGCGCTCGCTGCCGGCGTCGCGAGCTGAATGTGCCGCCTCGTTGCGAAGCGGCCTGAGACCAGTTCTATCGAATGCGAGTCACGGTGTGAATGATCGATTTGTCATAAGGACGTAACGTTTGTGAGGGTGTGGGGATAAGTAAAGAAATGCGACTCAACCTTGTTTAGCGTTGAGCCCGCTACGATCGGGGTTTGCCGATCATTGACGTCATTTTGCCAGCGTCACTCAAGGAACAGAGAAATAATTTGAAATGCGACGAAGGGTCACACAGGGCTCTACGTCGCCAGAATTTTTCGTACTGCCTGATGATCTAAGCTGTCTTTGCCACCCGGCAAAGCGCAGATCTGTCAGGTGGCCCGGCCCGCTGCGGCACACGTTGTGCCCAACCGGCCACCTGCACGCCTGCTGGAAAGGCGTGCGGGCAAACATCGCGGGGCGATGCGTCGCCTCGTCAGTCAATAGCCCAAGGCTCTGGAATATTCATGTCGGACCGTTTCGAACTCTACCTCACCTGCCCCAAAGGCCTTGAAGGCCTGCTTGCCGAAGAGGCCAAAGGCCTTGGCCTGGACGAAGTGCGTGAGCACACCTCGGCCATCCGCGGCGCCGCCGACATGGAAACCGCCTACCGCCTGTGCATCTGGTCGCGTCTGGCCAACCGTGTGCTGCTGGTGCTCAAGCGTTTTTCCATGAAGAACGCCGACGACCTGTATGACGGCGTGCACGCCGTCGACTGGGCGGACCACCTGGCGGCCGATGGCACCCTGGCGGTCGAGTTCAGCGGCCATGGCTCGGGCATCGACAACACCCATTTCGGTGCGTTGAAGGTCAAGGATGCTATCGTCGACAAGCTGCGCAACCGCGAAGGCCTGCGCCCGTCGGTGGAAAAGATCGATCCTGACGTTCGCGTGCACCTGCGCCTGGAGCGCGGCGAGGCGATCCTGTCCCTCGACCTGTCCGGGCACAGCCTGCACCAGCGTGGCTATCGTCTGCAGCAGGGCGCCGCGCCGCTCAAGGAAAACCTGGCGGCCGCTGTGCTGATCCGCTCCGGCTGGCCGCGTATTGCCGCGCAAGGTGGCGCGCTGGCCGACCCGATGTGCGGTGTAGGTACGTTTCTGGTAGAGGCCGCCATGATTGCTGCCGACATCGCGCCCAACCTCAAGCGTGAACGCTGGGGTTTCAGCGCCTGGCTCGGCCATGTGCCGGCGCTCTGGCGCAAGGTGCATGAAGAAGCGCAGGCACGGGCCCAGGCTGGCCTGGCCAAACCCCCGCTGTGGATCCGTGGCTACGAGGCCGACCCGCGGCTGATTCAGCCGGGCCGTAACAACGTGGAGCGCGCAGGCCTGGGTGACTGGGTGAAAATCTACCAGGGCGAGGTCAGCACCTTCGAGCCGCGCCCGGACCAGAACCAGAAAGGCCTGGTCATCAGCAACCCGCCCTACGGTGAGCGCCTGGGCGACGAAGCCAGCCTGCTGTACCTCTACCAGAACCTGGGTGAGCGTCTGCGCCAGGCGTGCATGGGTTGGGAGGCTGCGGTATTCACCGGGGCGCCGCAACTGGGCAAGCGCATGGGCATTCGCAGCCACAAGCAGTACGCGTTCTGGAACGGCGCGTTGCCGTGCAAGCTGCTGTTGTTCAAGGTGCAGCCTGACCAGTTCGTCACCGGTGAGCGCCGCGACGCACCGGCCGACACCCGTGAGGTCGGCCAGCAGGTGCCCGTCACCAGCGAGCCGGCACGCCTGTCGGAAGGGGCACAGATGTTTGCCAACCGCCTGCAGAAAAACCTCAGGCAACTGGGCAAATGGGCCCGACGCGAGCAGGTCGACTGCTATCGCCTGTACGATGCCGACATGCCTGAGTATGCCCTGGCAGTCGATCTGTACCACGACTGGGTACACGTGCAGGAATATGCCGCACCACGCTCGGTGGACCCGGACAAGGCCCAGGCGCGCCTGCTCGATGCCCTGGCGGCCATTCCGCAGGCATTGGGCATTGCCCCGCAGCGCGTGGTGCTCAAGCGCCGCGAGCGGCAAAGCGGTACCCGCCAGTACGAGCGTCAGGCTACCGAGGGCCGTTTCCAGGAAGTCAACGAAGGCGGCGTGAAGTTGTTGGTCAACCTCACCGATTACCTCGACACCGGCCTGTTCCTCGACCATCGCCCGATGCGCATGCGTATTCAGCGCGAAGCAGCCGGCAAGCGCTTCCTCAACCTGTTCTGCTACACCGCCACGGCCACCGTGCACGCGGCCAAGGGTGGGGCGCGCAGCACCACCAGCGTCGACCTGTCGAAAACCTACCTGGACTGGGCGCGGCGCAACCTGGCGCTCAATGGTTATTCCGAGCGCAATCGCCTGGAGCAGAGCGATGTCATGGCCTGGCTTGAAGGCAACCGTGACAGCTACGACCTGATCTTCATCGACCCGCCAACCTTCTCCAACTCCAAGCGGATGGAAGGTGTGTTCGACGTGCAGCGTGACCATGTGCAGTTGCTGGACTTGGCCATGGCCCGCCTGGCGCCCGGTGGCGTGCTGTATTTCTCCAACAACTTCCGTAAGTTCCAGCTGGACGAACACCTGATGGCGCGCTACGCCGTGGAGGAAATAACGGCCCAGACCCTGGACCCGGATTTCGCCCGCAACAACCGCATCCACCGCGCCTGGCGCTTGCAGCTGCGCTGAGCCGACGGGGTACATTGCGCGGGTAGTGGCCAATAGCTATAACTTGGTTCATGGCTGGATAATCCGCAGGACGCTGACGTGACGAGACGGGTGTATGTCAAAGTGTGGCGTGCTTGCGCGGGTGCCTGGCCTGCGCGCAGAGGCGATGTCCGCCTGGGTGATGGCCTTGATTGCGCTGCTGGCCGGCGGCCTGCTGACGGCCGCCCTGGCCCTGGCCACGCAGTCGTTGTAC
>NZ_BCBD01000086.1:0-22851 GCF_001320345.1 Pseudomonas sp. NBRC 111127
GCGCGAAAGCGCGCCTGGATGCCCAAGGCCACCTCACCGTCAGCAGCGCCACCACCGATATCGGCACCGGCACCTACACCGTCATGACCCAGATTGCAGCCGACGCTGCGGGCGTCAGCGTGGAGGATGTCACCTTCGTGCTCGGTGACTCATCCCTGCCCACTGCGCCCCTGCAGGGCGGGTCGTTCACGGTATCGTCGGTAGGCTCGGCAGTGCGCCAGGCTTGCCAGGTGTTGCGTACCAAGGTGCTGGAGCATGCCCGCAAGGTGCATCCGCAAGTGGCGAGCGCAGCGCGGGAGGACATCGTCTTCGCGGATGGTTACCTGCACGCGGGTAGTTTTCGCGTGGCCTTGGCAGATATCGTCGCCAGTGCCCCCGGCGCGGAGTTCGAAGTGCAAATCGACGCTGAGCCTGGTGCAAGGCGCCAACCGTTTTCCACGGCGACCCACTCGGCGGTGTTCGTCGAAGTCCAGGTCGACGAAGACCTTGGCATGATCAAGGTCACCCGAGTGGTCAGCGCCGTGGCGGCGGGCCGCGTGGTCAACCCGAAAACGGCCCGCAGCCAGATCCTGGGGGGCGTGGTATGGGGTATCGGCATGGCACTGCACGAAGAGGCATTGACCGACCATGGCCTGGGTCGCATCGTCAATCACAACCTTGCTGAGTACCACATCCCGGTGAACGCGGACTGTGGTGATATCGACGTGCTCTTCGTTGAAGAGCACGACGATGTCGTCAATGAGCTGGGGTCCAAGGGTGTGGGCGAAATCGGCGTGGTCGGCGTGGCTGCCGCAGTGGCGAACGCCATCTACCACGCAACCGGCAAACGCGTGAGGGAGTTCCCGATCACACTCGACAAGGTGCTGTAACGCGAAGGTTGTGAGAAGCATGCGAGGGGAGCAGCTGCAGGCCGCTCCCCTCATTTCTCAGCAAATCGGTATTCGGAACCGAGGCCATCTGCGGGCGGAGGGAACCGCGGCAGCCCGTGCGCTACCGCTAGACAATAGCCGCAGGGTCGCCTACCGACTGATTCGGTTTGCTCCCTGACAGGCGCCAGCTCACCGCAGTAATCCCATACCGTTCAGCCATCGGGCGGCTGACCTTCCTGATCTTTTCCCGCCCGAATTTGGGGATGATCCCAATGCCCGCATCGCAACTTGCCCAATGCCAGGCTTCGGCGTTGTCCAGGCGGTCCAGGCGAATGATGAAACTGCGCGGCTGACCATGCAGTTGGTAATCGATGATGAACAGCTGTGGGGCAGGCATCGCAGGGGCCTCCTCTTCTCCATGGATGACACCCTGATTGATCGGGGCAGCAGCAGAAGATTCAAAAAAATATCGATCGACAGGCACCAGCGGCGCCCGAGCGGTGTACGCCTACAGGCACACTACCGCTCGCGCAGTACCTTCACTCGCTGCGGCTGCCGTGGCTGCTCCGGCCACCTTTGCGTCCGGCTTCCGATGCCCGCTGGCGATCATTGGCGAAGTTGCCGCCCGACGCCTGGCCGCCTTTGTGCCCAGCGCGCGATGCCCGCTCACGGTCGTTGGCGAAATTGCCCGGGTTGGTTTCTTTGGTTCCGCCGCGCTGGCGGGTACGTTCTTGATCTTCTGCCATGTGGTTTCTCCTTGCGATGGATAGGCGGTCGCACAACCTGTGCGTTCATACAGTGCACACACACAAGGTTGCCATGTTCAGATTCCGAACCTGCAATTGCCCGCTTGGCTCACACGTTTTGACGGCAGCTGACCGGTGGCCCGAAACACGTGCAGGCCAACTATTTGCGTCCCGTTTGCAGGCGGGTCGCACTTTATCGCGCATGCAGCAGTCACAACTGCGGGGTAGCGGCCTATAATCGCCCCACTATCCGGGTGTGACTGCACAGTCACGCACCGCCCGTAAGGCTCTTGTACAAGGCTCCGTCGATGAAGTCCTCGCCCAAGCAACCCGCCGCGCCGCAAAACCCTGCACTCAGCCCAAGCCACTTGGACTTTCCGGTGGTGGGCATCGGTGCCTCCGCGGGTGGCCTGGAGGCCATCTGCACGCTGTTCCGGCATATGCCAAGCGACTGCGGCATGGCGTTCGTGGTGGTGCTGCACTTGTCGCCGGATCATCAGAGCGTGGCCGACCGGATCATCCAGGCCACCACGCAGATGCCCGTGCGCCAAGTCACCGAGCCGGTGCCGA
Source organism: Pseudomonas sp. NBRC 111127 (assembly GCF_001320345.1). Classification (NCBI taxonomy): domain Bacteria; kingdom Pseudomonadati; phylum Pseudomonadota; class Gammaproteobacteria; order Pseudomonadales; family Pseudomonadaceae; genus Pseudomonas; species Pseudomonas sp. NBRC 111127. The sequence goes on from NZ_BCBD01000086.1 coordinate 2,186, forward strand.
TCGAGCGTAACCATGTGTATGTCATCTCCCCGGCCAATCGCCTCTCGACCAATGACGGCTACCTGCGCGTGACCCCCGCCAATCGCCGCCGTGGCGACCACGTGGCCATTGACCTGTTCTTCCGCGACCTGGCCGACGTGCACAAGGACCATGCATTCTGCGTGGTGTTGTCGGGCACCGGCGCCGACGGTGCCGTGGGGCTGTCGCGGATCAAGGAGCAAGGCGGCGTGACGCTGGTTCAGACCCCGGACGATGCCCAGTACGACAGCATGCCCCGGGCTGCCATCGAAACCGGCATGGTCGACCTGGTGCTGCCCGTGGCCGAGATGCCACAAAAGCTGCTGGAGCTGTGGCGTAACGCCCGCCAGGTCAGGTTGCCGGAAATCGAGGATGACACCCTGCCCCCGGCGCTGGGCACCCGCGCAGGCGACGCCCAGGCCAGCGAGCCGCTGCTGGAGGAGATCCTCTTGCAGTTGCGCAGCAACACGGGGCACGATTTCCAGCACTACAAGCGCGCCACCGTGCTGCGGCGCATTGAACGCCGCCTGCACGTGACCGGGCAAAGCAACCTCGCCGGCTACTTGCACTACCTCGAGCAGAACCCCGCCGAGTCAACGGCGTTGCTGGCAGACATGCTGATCGGCGTGACCAACTTCTTCCGCGACCGCGAAGCCTTCGAGGCCCTGGAGCGGCACGTGCTGCCGCAGTTGGCCAGCGAGCATGACCCCGTCGACGGCCATGACGAGATCCGCGTCTGGTCGGCCGGCTGCTCCACCGGCGAAGAGGCCTACAGCCTGGCCATGCTGATCTGTGAGCAACTTGCGCTGGAGCAGCGCAACCGCAAGGTCCAGGTGTTTGCCACCGACCTCGATGAGCGGGCCATCGGCATCGCCCGTACCGGCTTGTACTCCGAAGCGATCGTGACCGATGTGCCGCCCAGCCGGCTGCGCCAGTTCTTCGTCAAGGAAGACCAGCATTACCGGGTGCGCAAGGAAGTGCGCGAAAAAGTGTTGTTTGCGCGCCACAACCTGCTGTCGGACCCACCCTTTTCGCAAATTGACCTCATTGTCTGTCGCAACCTGCTGATCTACCTCGACCGCGAGGTGCAACGCGACATCCTGTTGATGTTCCACTTTGCCTTGCGCCCTGGCGGCCATCTGTTCCTGGGCTCGTCCGAGTCAGCCGACGTGGTGGGTGAACTGTTCGCGCCGGTGGACAAGCGTAACCGTATCTTCCGCGCCCGTGACGTCAGCAATGCCGGGCGCCGCGCCGAGCGGCAGGTGCCTGGCAGCACTGGCGCCAGCCTGCCATTGGACCCGTTGGCCAAGGTCAAGCCCGGGCGCAAGCCCTCCTATGCCGAGCTGCACCACCGCGCGCTGGCCATGCGCATGCCGGCCAGCCTGATCGCGGATGTGGACGGCAATATCCTGCACATGAGCGAAGGTGTCGGGCGCTTCCTGCAACTGGGCGGCGGCGAGCCCAGCCGCAATCTGCTCGGCCTGGTGCTGCCGAGCCTGCGCCTGGCGCTGCGCAGTACGCTGTTCCAGGCGCGCCAAGGCACCGAAGCGGTCACCTCCCGGCCGGTCGACCTGGGCGATGGCCAACAGCCGTTGCAGGTGGAAATCACCGTGCAGCCTTACAAGGACGACGTGCACAACGGCGATTGCCTGCTGGTGGTGTTCGAGCAGCGGGCGCCCGACCCTTCCCTGCCACTGCCGGGCGTCATCCGCCAGACCGACAGCATGGTCCTGCATAACCTGGAGCGTGAACTCCAGCGTACCCGCCTGCAGCTGCAGGAAACCATCGAGCAGTCGCAGGTATCCAGCGAGGAACTCACGGCCTCCAACGAAGAAATGCAGGCAATCAACGAAGAGCTGCGCTCGGCCAGCGAAGAGCTGGAAACCAGCAAGGAAGAGCTGCAATCCATCAACGAGGAGTTGCTCACCGTCAACTACGAGTTGAAGAACAAGGTGGAAGAGACCGACAAGGTCAACGACTACTTGAGCAACCTGATCGCCTGCACCGAAATCGCCACCGTGTTCGTCGACCGCAACCTGCATATCCGCTGGTTCACGCCGCGCGCCGCCGACCTGTTCAACATTTTACCGGTCGATACCGGCCGCTCATTGCTCGACATCACGCACCGCCTGGACTACCCGGCCATGGCTGATGATGCCCGCGCCGTGGCCCAGGGTGAGGCCGTTATCGAGCGGGAAGTTGGCGGCCAGCGCGACCACTGGTACCTGGCACGCCTGCTGCCCTACCGCTCCAGCGAGCAGAAAATCGACGGCACCGTCCTGACCTTCATCGACATCAGCAGCAGCCACGCTGCCGAAGAGCATGTGCGCCTGGGCGAAGAACGCTTGAGCAAGCAGCTGGCGGAATCGCAAACCACCAGCCACATGAAAGACGAGTTCTTCGCCATCATGTCGCATGAACTGAAGCACCCACTGAACCTGATTCAGCTGAATGCGGAAATGCTCCGCCGCCTGCCCTCGATCAAGCAGATCGGCAACGCCAGCAAGGCCGTTGCCACCATCTGCGAGGCGGTTGGCAGCCAGGCCAGGATCATCGATGACCTGCTGGATGTGGCCCGCATCCGTACCGGCAAGCTCAAGCTCAAGACCGAGCCGGTAGACCTTGGCGACATCCTGCGCGGCATTCACGCTGTGGTGGTGGCTGAGCAACACCCCTGTCTGGTGCGCCTGGAGCTACCTGCCGACGGCTTGCCAGTGATGATCGAAGGCGATGTCACGCGCCTGGAGCAGATCATCTGGAACCTGCTGAACAATGCCCTGAAATTCAGCCCGGCAGGCAGTGAGATACGCCTGGTGTTGAGCCGTGACGATCAACAGGCACGCCTGCAGGTGATTGACCAGGGCGTAGGCTTGAGCCCCGACAGCCTGGAGCACATCTTCGACCTGTTCAGCCAGGCTCCCCAACTGGCCAATCAGAACCGTGAAGGCCTGGGCATCGGCCTTTCGTTGGTACGCCAGTTGGTCGAAGCCCAGGGCGGCACCGTGCAGGCCAGTTCGGCCGGCTTGGGCTTGGGCTGCACCTTCTCCGTTTGCCTGCCCCTGTGCAACGTGCAGTCGCCGCCTTGCGCCAACCCTGCAGAGCATTCCCGGGAGGGCCGGCTGCACGGCGTGCGCGTGTTGCTGGTGGATGACTCGGTAGAGGTATTGGAGATCATGCAAGAGCTGCTGGAAATGGAAAACGCCAGCGTGCGCGCCTTCAGCCGCCCCCGCGAGGCGCTGGAGGTGGCCTCCGGTGAGGAGTTCGACATCATCCTCTCCGACATCGGCATGCCGGTGATGGATGGCCATGCCTTGATCAAGGCGCTGCGCAGCCACGCCCATCTGCGCCACACCCCGGCCATTGCCCTCACCGGCTACGGTGCCAGCGCAGACCAGCACAAGTCACGCCAGTCCGGCTTCGACCGGCACCTGAACAAGCCGGTCGGCTACGACGAACTGGTGGAGGCCATCGAAACCTTGAGCGGCACGGTGCCTTACTGATGGTCGGCCGGCATGAACCTCAGGCGTGCACGCTCCACTGGTTCATGTCCAGCGTGATCGGCATCTCGTCGACGGCATGGATCACGCCGCTTTGCAGAGCCTCCTGCGGCCCCAGAATCCGCGGGTACGCCATCAGGTAGCGCGGCACATCCAGCACCTCGGGCGCACCTTGTGTGCGCTCGGCCACAATCTGCGCATACAGCTGCAGGTCATAATCCAGGCTCATCGCATATTCGGCCATGCGTGAATGGTCGACCGAGCCATGCAAAGTCCAGTGAAACGGGTGGAACAGGAACTTGCTGTAGCTGCATGCCGTGCGCCACTCCCCGGCCAGGAACAGGATATTACCCATGGACTCGACGGTGCCCAGGTTGTGCGTATGCACCAGCACCGGCAGCGCCCGCAGGAAGTTGTACAAGGTAAAGCCGTAGCTGCACTCGCCGCCCATGGTAGCGATGTTCAGTTGCAGCACCTCGGCGCCCTGCTGCAACGCCTTTGAGCAGGTATTGATCAGGTTGCCACAGGTCGATGAATTGATCGGCCCGGTGAAATGAATAATGTGTCTGGCCATGCTTGCCTCCAGGGTTGGCAGGTCAATTCCTGGGCTCGCGCGCCTGGGGCGCTTACCCGGTGGAATCGTCTGCGCCGGCAAAGTTCAACCTGTCAGTCGCCGCTCCCGTTGGTCAAACGCGGTGAACCCTTGGCCCTCTGCGCCAGTCGCATCTTCACAGTAACCGAACAAGGAACCGGTGATGAGGACGACAGCGTGAGCGATATCCGCATCGGCATTTCCGGGTGGCGCTATGGCCCCTGGCGCAAGGACTTCTACCCCAAGGGCCTGCGCCAGGACGATGAATTGGCGTTTGCCTCGCGGGCGGTAAACAGCATCGAGATAAACGGCTCGTTCTACAGCTTGCAAACCCCAGAGCGCTACTTGCGCTGGCGTGATGAAACGCCGGATGGCTTCGTTTTCGCGGTCAAGGGGCCACGGTACATCACCCATGTGCGGCGCCTGAAGGAGGTTGAGGAGCCAGTGGCCAACTTCTTCGCCTCTGGCCCGCTACTGCTAGGCGACAAGCTGGGGCCGTTCCTGTGGCAGTTCCCACCGAACATGAAGTTTGACGAAGAGCGTTTTGCCCGGTTCTTGCAGTTGCTGCCACGTGACCGCAAAGCGGCGCGCGCATGCGCACAGGGCTGTGCCGAACGGCTGCGGGACAGTGGCGGCCTTGCAATCACCGGTAATGTGCGTTTGCGCCACGCGGTGGAGGTCCGCCACGAGAGTTTTCTTTGCGAGGCGTTCATCAAGCTGCTGCGCAAGCACCGTGTTGCGCTGGTGGTTGCGGACAGTGCCGGCAAGTGGCCGCATGCCGAGGATGTGACCGCAGACTTCGTGTACATGCGCCTGCACGGCGACGTGGAGCTCTATAGCAGCGGCTATACCGCGCGTGCGTTACGCCGCTGGAAACAGCGCATCCTGCACTGGAGCCAAGGCGGCCAGGCAGACGACGCGCGCCTGATCGTGCCGGGGCCGCCACCTCGGCGTGCGGCGCGTGACGTGTACTGTTATTTCGACAATGACCAGAAGGTCCATGCGCCCTACGACGCCCGCCGTTTGCTGCAGAAGCTGTCGCTGGACCACGAACTGATGACCGAACCGGGCGTGGTGCCGGAGGTGGCCTTGTGAACGAACCCATGACTGCTTTGCCGCGCAGCACCGATCAGTCCACCGCCGTGCGCCGCTTGAACGTACTCACGCTGAACGTGCACAAAGGGTTCACCTTCTTCAATCGCCGCTTCATCCTGCCTGAGCTGCGTGAAGCGGTGCGTGCCACCGGTGCAGACCTGGTGTTCCTGCAGGAAGTGCATGGCAGCCATCAGCAACATGCCTTGCGCCACCCGGCCTGGCCTGATACCCCGCAATATGAATTCCTTGCCGACAGCATGTGGCCCCAGTTCGCCTATGGCCGTAATGCCGTGTATCCGCAGGGTGACCACGGCAACGCCTTGCTGTCGAAATTTCCCATCCGGCGCTTCAACAACCTCGATGTGTCGGTGCAAGGCAAGGAACAACGCGGCCTGCTGCATTGCCAACTCGAGGTGCCAGGGCACGACCAGGTGCACGCCATTTGTGTGCACCTGGGCCTGCGCGAAGCCCATCGGCAAAGCCAGATCCAACTCTTGCTCGACCTGCTGGCCAGCCTGCCGCCGCAAGCGCCGGTCATCGTCGCCGGCGATTTTAACGACTGGCGCCTGAAGGCAGATGCCGTGTTAGGCGAGCACCTGGTAGAGGCCTTCGGCGAGCGCTTCGGCACCCCGGCACGCAGCTTTCCGGCGCGTCTGCCGCTGCTGCGCCTTGACCGCATCTACCTGCGCAACGCCATGCCGAGCGCTGCCCAAGTACTGTCGAATTACCCGTGGTCGCACCTTTCCGACCACGCACCATTGGCCGCGGAGATTCACCTGTGAACAGACCTTGGGTAGAGGGCAACAACGTAAAGTTGCTGATCAACGGCGAGCAGTATTACCCCTGTGTGTTCGAGGCCATGGCCCGTGCCCAGGAGGAAATCCTGCTGGAAACCTTCATCATTTTCGACGACAAGGTCGGCCGGCAACTGCAGCAGGCGCTGATCGACGCGGCCCGCCGCGGCGTGCGTGTCGAAGTGGTGGTGGACGGCTACGGTACCGGCGACCTGCCCGCGCCGTTCATCGCGGCCATGACAGATGCCGGCGTGAGTTTCCACGCCTTCGACCCGCAGCCGCGCCTGGTGGGCATGCGTACCAACCTGTTCCGGCGCCTGCACCGCAAGATCGTGGTCATCGATGGCGAGCGGGCCTTCATTGGCGGCATCAACTACAGCGCCGATCACCTGGGCGACTTCGGCCCCATGGCCAAGCAGGACTATGCCGTCGAGGTAACCGGCCCAGTGGTGGCACAGGTGCATGCCGCCAGCAAGCGCCTGATGTCGCCGGTGCTGCAGGAGCCAAGCGCCGTGCGGCCGTTGACCGAGCCCGCCGGGTCCACCACCGCCGTGCTGGTAGAGCGTGACAACGGCGTGCGCAGGACAGCCATCGAAAGCCAGTACCTGCAGGCGTTTCGCGGTGCCAAGGAACGTATCGTGGTGGCCAACGCCTACTTCTTCCCCGGCTACCGGCTGCTGCGCGAGTTGCGCAACGCTGCCCGGCGCGGGGTGGCTGTACACCTGATCCTGCAGGGGCAGCCAGACATGCGCTGGGTCCGTGCGCTGTCGCGGTTGCTGTACAACTACCTGCTGCGTGATGGCGTGGTCATTCATGAATACTGCAAGCGGCCCTTGCACGGCAAAGTGGCGCTGGTGGACGACGAGTGGGCGACCGTGGGTTCCAGCAACCTCGACCCGCTGAGCCTGTCGCTGAACCTGGAAGCCAACCTGTTCATCCGCGACCGCGCTTTCAACCAGCTGCTCGGCGAACACCTGCAGTCACTTGCGCACGAGCAGTGCAAGCCGGTGACCCTGGAACGCATGATCCGTGGTTACTGGTGGCGGGCACCGCTGATCTTTGCCTGCTTCCATGCGGCGCGCCATTTCCCGCGCATCGCCGGCTGGTTGCCGGCACACCGCCAACGGCTGCGCTCGCTGCAGCCAGACGTCGAGGCCCCGGCCGGCGACCTGCACGAGGGCAATACCTGATGGCACGGACAACCTGGCAAACCTGGGCCAAGCGCGTATTGACGGTGGCGTTCCTGATCCTGATCCCTGTGCTGCTGTATCAATTGGCGCGCAACCTGGACTGGAACGAAGTGCGCCAGTCGCTGCTCGCCTACAAGCCTGGAACGCTGGTGGTCGGCCTGGCAATTGCGGTGTGCAGTTACCTGACGTTCGCCAGCTACGACTTGCTGGCCCGCGCCTACACCGGTCATCAGCTGCCCGCCCGGCAAGTGCTGCCGGTCGCCTTCGTGTGCTACGCGTTCAACCTCAACTTCACCACCTGGGTCGGCGGGGTTGCCTTGCGCTACCGCCTGTATGGGCGCCTGGGGCTCGATACCCCCACCATCACGCGCATTCTCACGCTGGGCCTGCTCACCAACTGGATGGGCTACATGCTGCTGGCCGGCAGTGTGTTCGCCCTGGGTCTGGTCGAACTGCCGGGCAACTGGGCGGTGGGCACCACAGGGCTGCGCCTGATCGGCGTGCTGTTGCTGGCGATTACCGCGGCGTACCTACTGGCCTGTGGCTTGGCCAAGAAGCGCACGTGGCGCTGGCGCGAGCACGAAGTCACTTTGCCAACCCTGCGCCTTGCGCTCTGCCAGGTAGCGCTGGGGGCCAGCAACTGGGCATTGATGGCGCTGCTGATTTACTGGTTGCTGCCGGGCGACGCCTTCTACCCCGCGATCCTCGGGATCCTGTTGATCAGTTGCGTGGCAGGCGTGGTTGCACATATCCCGGCGGGCCTGGGTGTGCTGGAAGCGGTGTTCCTCGCCCTGCTGCACGGGCAGATGGCGCAGGGCACGCTGGTAGCCGCGCTGTTGGGCTATCGCACCCTGTACTACCTGATACCGCTGGTGGTTGCGATCGTGACTTATCTGGTGCTTGAGAAGCGCGCGAAGGTCATGCGCCAGCGTGACAATTCGGTGCAAACCTGATGGTCAGGGTCACGCGCGCTTAACGTCGGCGCGGCCTGGTGCCGCGCCAACAAGGCGAGCTCAAGGGGAAATCGGGTCGCTCGCCGGGAAGGTCTCATCCAGCGCATTGTCTACGGCATTTTCGTCCGGTTTTTCGCTGCAATGGCAGGCTTGCATCCTGCATCCCTCGCCATGGCTATGGCCGTTGGCGCAGGCCTCACAGCAATAGGCCTTGCCGTCACGCTGCAAGGCATTGGCATCCACGGTGCAGGAACAATCGGTACAGGCACAACGTTGCTGATTCATGATCTGCTCTCCTCGTCATCGATCACATCATCGGTCCAGGGTTCCCCATCAAGCGGCGCGGAACGTGCCAGTTCGGCTTCATCCAGCCCAAAGCCGCCACCGATTTCGTCGGGATCCACTTCACGCAGGTCCATGTCAGCCGGGCCGTTGCCGCCGCCGGGCTCGTGCGGGTCACGGGCGCCGGTTTCATCCAGCAGCGTATCCGGGCTCAGGTCGTCGTAGGTGACGTTGTCTTCATGCAGGCTGTCGCTCAGCGCTTCGCCACCCGTCATGCCGCTTTCGGCAACACGCTCTGGTGGGAATTCGCGCTCGATCTCGCTCGCCGGGCGCTCGTCCCCTACCCGTCCCTGGCGTTCGTCCAGGCGCTCATCGAAGTCCAGTTCGTGCACGCTGCCCATGCGGTCCTCGGTGTCGTCGATCTCGGTTGGGGTGTAGGGCTTAGGATCTTCTGTTCGGGCCATGTACGTTCTCCGTCAGTTGGCTGCATTCGGTCGACTGCATCCGGTGGCCGAAGATTCAGAGTTTTTTGAACTCCCTGCCTGCCCGGCGCCTCCCACCTCTACAGAGTGCGATTCGCCCGGAGCCGGACATGGCCAAGCCCCTGCAGGAATACGCGCGCAAGCGCGACTTCAACGCAACGCCCGAGCCCAGTGGCAAACGCAGCCGTGGCAAAAAAAACCATGCGCTGCAGTTCTGCATTCAGAAACACGACGCCAGCCACCTGCATTACGATTTCCGCCTGGAGCTGGACAATACGTTGAAGAGCTGGGCGATCCCCAAAGGCCCCTCGCTGGACCCGAAAGTGCGCCGCCTGGCCGTGCACGTCGAGGACCACCCGCTGGACTATGCCGATTTCGAGGGCCATATCCCTGAAGGCCACTACGGGGCGGGCGATGTCATCGTCTGGGATCGCGGCATCTGGGAGCCGGAGGGTGACGCCCATGAGGGTTATGCCAAGGGCAAGCTCAAGTTTCGCTTGCAAGGCGAAAAACTGTCGGGGGTGTGGAACCTGTTCCGCACCCACCTGGCTGGCAAGAAAGAACAGTGGATGCTGGTCAAATCCCACGATGCCCAGGCCCGTAGCGAAGCCGAGTACAGCATCGTCGACGCGCAGCCCGACAGTGTGCTCAGTGACCGCACCCTGATCCCCCGCAAGCCGGCAGCCAAGCAAGCCGCCGGCAAGCCGCGGGCTACCCGCAAGCGCCCCGGCAAGGTTCGCCAAGGCGCACTGCCGACCCAGATGCAGCCACAGCTGGCCACCTTGGTGGACACGCCGCCCCAGGGCGACTGGCGCTATGAGGTCAAGTTCGATGGCTATCGCATCCTGGCTCGTATCGACGGCGACGATGTGCGGCTGTTCACCCGCAACGGCCATGACTGGAGCAGCAAGATGCCCCGCCAGCTCGCGGCACTGCGCGCGCTGGGCATCGATTCGGCCTGGCTGGATGGTGAAATGGTAGTGGCTGACGAAAATGGCGCAGCGGACTTCCAGGCGTTACAGAACGCCTTCGACACCGAGCAGGACGAGCACATCACTTACTACGTGTTCGACCTGCCCTTTCTGGGTGGCCAGGACCTGCGGCAGGCACCGCTACAGGATCGCCGCGAAACGCTGAAAAACCTCCTCGATCACGCCCCGTCAGACGTACTCAAGTATTCCGCCGACTTCGACGAACCGGTCGACGCCCTGCTGGCCAGCGCCTGCCGCCTGGAACTCGAAGGGCTGATCGGTAAACGTGCGGGCAGCCCCTACAGCGGCCGCCGCAGCGCGGACTGGATCAAGCTCAAATGCAAGCGGCGCCAGGAGTTCGTGCTGGTTGGCTACACCGACCCCAAAGGCAGCCGCAGCGGCTTCGGGGCCCTGCTGCTGGCCTTGCACGACCCGGACAGTGGCGAGTTGCGCTACGCCGGCAAGGTCGGTACCGGCTTCACGGCTGCCACGCTGGCCAGCATCCATGCCCGCCTGCAATCACTGGAAATTGCCAAGCCCGCCGTGGCCCGCCCGCCCAGCGGCGCAGAAGCCCGCGGTGTGCACTGGCTGAAGCCGCAGTTGCTGGCGGAAGTGGCGTATGCCCAGATGACCCGGGACGGCATTGTGCGTCATTCGGTCTTCCATGGCCTGCGCGATGACAAGCCCGCCACCGCCATCGACCTGGAACGCCCCATGCCCACCAACACCACGCCCCGCCGCAAACGCGGCAAAGCAGCGCCCCTCTCGAAGGACCTGCATCTTACCCATCCTGACCGGGTGATCGACGCTACCACGGGCGTGACCAAGCGCGATGTGGCCGAGTATTACGCCGCCGTCAGCCAGTGGTTGCTACCCCAGATCCAGCACCGCCCGGTGGCACTGGTGCGCGCACCCGATGGCCTGGCCGGTGAGCTTTTCTTCCAGAAGAACGCCAGCCAGCTGCACCTGCCCAATGTGCTCGAATACGACAAGGCCCAGGCCGGCCAGGCGGCCATGGTCATCAACCGCGCCGATACCCTGCTGGGCGCAGTGCAGATGAACATGCTCGAGCTGCACAGCTGGAATGCCACTGACAAGGGCTTCGACAAGCCCGACCGCTTCGTGCTCGACCTCGACCCTGACCCCGCGCTGCCCTGGAAGGCCATGCTGGAAGCCACTCAACTCACCCTCACCCTGCTCGACGAGCTTGGCCTGAAAGTGTTCCTCAAGACCAGCGGCGGCAAGGGCATACACCTGGTGGTGCCGCTGACCCGCCGCGCGGGTTGGGACGAGGTCAAGGCCTTCAGCCATGCCATCGTCGAGTACCTGGCCAAGTTGTTCCCCGACCGCCTCAGCGCGGTATCAGGGCCCAAGAACCGCATCGGGCGTATCTTCATCGACTATCTGCGCAACGCTCGGGGGGCGACAACCGCGTGCGCCTATTCCCTGCGTGCACGGGAAGGCCTGCCGGTGTCGGTACCCATCTGGCGTGAGGAACTGGCCACGCTCAAGGCCGCCAACCAATGGAACATCGCCAACCTGCCCGCGCGCCTGGCGGAGGTCGACGACCCGTGGGCGAACCTGGGCAAGGTCCGCCAGTCCATTACGGCGCGCATGCGCAAACAGCTGGGGCTTGCCTAGTGGCCACGCATCAGGAGACCCGCCCATGAGCATCGTCCAGGACTTCAACCTGACCCATTTCGACCGCCTACTGCGTACATTTGGTGATCGTCAGCAGCCCCTCAACCTCGACACTCAGTTGCCTCAGCTGATGCAGGCGCTGCAGGCCGACCACCTGGACCTGCTGCCATTGCCAGGCCAGGGCAATACCTTGCGCCGTTGGCAGACGTTGGCCCGCGTGGCGGGTTGCGACCTGGCCCTGGCCAAACTGTATGAAGGCCACACCGATGCCCTGGCGATTCTGGCGGAGTGCGCAGCTGCACACTACGTGGCAGAAGGCATTTGGGGCGTGTGGGCCGCCGAGCCACCTGATGCCCGCGCGGTCATAACCTCCCGCGACGGCGACAGGGTACGTTTGCAAGGCACCAAAGCCTGGTGTTCCGGGGCGTTGCAGATCGACCGGGCATTGCTCACGGCCTGGGATGAGCAGGGTCAGCAGCAGTTGGTCGCCATCGAACTGTCGCTGCCTGACCAGGGGCTGAACATCGAGCACTGGCAAGCCGTGGGCATGGCTACCACGGCCAGCGTCGAGGTCACTTTCGACAACACCCCGGCAACGCTGATCGGCAAACCTGGCCAGTACCTGGCGCGCCCTGGTTTCTGGCACGGCGGCGGCGGTATCGCCGCGTGCTGGTATGGTGCGGCCGAGGCCCTGGCCGACTACCTGCGGGAGTATTGCCGCAAGCCGCGGCCCGACCCGCATGCCGATGCCCACCTCGGGGCGGTGGACGCCGCTTTGTATGGTGCGCGTGCGGCGCTGCGTGAATGCGCCGCCTGGATCGACCGGCAGCCGGGTGCAGATGCCAGTTTTGAAGTGCGGCGCACCCGCGCCCAGGTCGAGCAGGCCGTGGACCAGGTCATCAGCCATGTCGGGCGGGCCTTGGGTGCCACACCGTTCTGCCGCAACAGCCACTTCGCCCGTTTGAGCGCCGATTTACCGGTGTATCTGCGCCAGAGCCACGCGGAGCGTGACCTGGCAGCGCTGGGCCAACAGCTGGCGCAGGTGCCGGCAGGAGCGTGGCAGCTATGAGTGAGAACTTGATCCAGGCCAGCAGCGGCACCCCTTGGGCCGACTGGCAGCAGGCGGCCCACCTCGCCCGGGCCACTTGGCTCGACCCCGCCCGGCTCTGCCCGCCTGGGCGCCGCCTGGTGATGATTGCGCCCCACCCGGATGATGAAATCCTCATGGCAGGCGGCCTGCTGAGCAGCTTCAAAGGCCGTGAAGCCGACCTGGTGCTGATTTCCGCAACCGATGGTGAAGGCAGCCACCCTGGCTCAACCCAGTGGAGCGAACATCGCCTGCGTCGCCAACGCCCCCAGGAAAGTCGCCTGGCATTGCAGCAGCTTGACCTGGACCCGAGCCGCGTGGACTGGCGCCGGCTCAACCTCAAGGACGGCCAATTGCCGCGAGAGGAAGCGTTCCTCGTCAGCCATCTGACTCAATTGTTGCGCCCGGACGACCTATTGATGGCTACCTGGCGCAATGACGGTCATTGCGACCACGAGGCCGTCGGGCGCGCCGCCGCCCACGCGGCATTGGCGCGGCAAGTGCAACTGGCCGAGGTCCCGGTCTGGGCCTGGCACTGGGCGCAACCCGACGACCCTCGCCTGCCCTGGCCCCGTGCCCACCGTCTGCAGCTGGATGAAGCCCGGTTGGCGCGCAAGCGCAAGGCCCTGGCCGCCCATGCCAGCCAGTTGCAGGCAGACGGTGAGCGGCCGCCGGTGCTACCGGCAAACCTGCTGGATTGCCTGCTGCAACCTTTCGAACTGGTGTTCCTTTGACTGGAGTTGTCATGAGCCTCGACCCACAGTATTTCGCCGACTTGTATGCGAACAATGAAGACCCGTGGGCTTTTCGCACCCGTTGGTACGAGAAGCGCAAGCGCGAGCTGGTCATGGCCAGCCTGCCCCGTCAATGCTACCAGCGGGTATTCGAGCCAGCCTGTGCCAACGGCGAGTTAAGTGCACTGCTGGCCGAACGCAGCGGGGAACTGCTATGCCAGGACCTCGATCCCACCGCCGTGGGGCTGGCCCGCGAACGCTTGGCTCAGGTGCACAACGCGTCTGTGGAACTGGCGCGGCTCCCGGCAGACTGGCCTGGTGGGCGCTTCGACCTGATCGTGCTGAGCGAGGTGGGCTACTACCTGGACCCCACCGACTGGCTGCAAGTCATCGAACAAGCGGTCGCCAGCCTGTCTTACGACGGCGGCCTGCTGGCATGCCACTGGAAGCACCCCATTGTCGGTTGCCCGCAGGATGGGCGTGAAGTGCATCGCATGCTGGCCCGCCACCTGCCCCTGTACAAGCAGTTCCAGCATGATGAAGCGGACTTCGTGCTCGAGTACTGGTCAGCCCAGCCCAGTGTGGTCGACCTAGACGAGACTTGCCCATGATCGCCGTCGTGATTCCGGCCCATAACGAAGCCCGCCGCCTCGGCCGTTGCCTGCGTGCGGTGCTGATTGCCGCCGTGCAGGCACAGCAGGCTGGCCATCGGGTCGAGGTGCTGGTCGTGCTCGACCGCTGCAGCGATGGCAGCGCCGCCGTGGCGCGGCGTTTTGGTGTGCAGGTGCTGGAGGTGGAGGCTGGCAGTGTTGGCATGGCCCGGCGGGTGGGCGCGGCGCACATGGTCGACCGTGGTGCGCGGTGGCTGGCCTGTACCGATGCCGACAGCCGGGTACCGGGGCACTGGTTGTTGTCGCAGCTGGCCTGCAGTGCCGAGGTTGTCTGTGGCACGGTACACGTTGAATACTGGCAGCCGTGGCAGACGGCGGCCCTGCGCCAGCTCTACCAAAGCCGCTACGAACAGCGCGAGGGCCACCGGCACATTCATGGCGCCAACCTGGGCGTGTGCGCCGACGCCTATGCGCGAGTCGGCGGCTTCCAGCCCTTGGCCGCCCATGAAGACGTGCAACTGGTCAGCGACCTGCAAGCCAGTGGCGCGCAGATCGTCTGGACGGCCAGGCACAGCGTGGCCACCAGCAGCCGCCGCGACAGCCGCGCCCGGGAAGGCTTTGGCGATTACCTGGCGGGGCTACAGGCTCTGGTTTGATCGAAGCGCTTGCGGGGCTTCGCTCAGGAGGCCTTGCGCGGCTTCTTCGCCGGCTTCTTGCCGCCGAGGCTGCGTTTTAGCAGCTCGGTAAGGTCGAGGATATCAGCACCTTTCTCGGCGCTGGCGGCCTTGCCTTTCTCGACTGTAGCGATCTTGCCTTTGCTGGCCTTTTCTTCCACCAGGTCCAGAATGGTCTGGCGGAAGGCGTCATGGTAGTCCTCGGGCTTCCACGGCCCGCTCATGTCTTCGACCAGCCGCTTGGCCATGTCCAGTTCACGCTTGTCGACCTTGGTATCGGTCACACTGCTGTCCAGCTCCAGGGTCTCCAGCCCGCGCACCTCCTCGGGCCAGCGCAAAGTGATCATCACCAGCGCGTCATCCAGAGGGCGCAGCAGCGCCAGGTGCTGGCGGGTGTGCAGCACCACCGTGGCCAGCGCCACCTTGCCGGTTTTTTCCAGCGTCTCGCGCAGCAATGCATAGACTTTGCCGCCGCGCCGGTCGGGGGTGAGGTAATACGGGGTATCGAAGTGCTGCAGGGGTATTTCGCCAGCTTCGACAAAGGAGAAGATATCGATCGTCTGGGTGGCTTCAGGGCGAGCCTTGCGGATTTCCTCCTCGCTGATCACCACATAGCGGCCCTTTTCATACTCCACGCCTTTGACGATGTTGTCCTTGTCGATTTCCTTGCCGGTGACCTTGTTCACCCGCTTGTAGCCCACAGGCTCCATGCTGCGCTTGTCCAACCAGTCGAAGTCCACCCGTTCGGTGCGCACCGCAGTGTTGAGGGCCACGGGGATATGCACGAGCCCGAAGCTGATAGCGCCTTTCCAGATTGCCCGAGCCATGACACTGCTCCAAAGTTGGCTGCCGATACCAACAGTGACTGCACCGGGTGGCGAAGGTTTAATGGCATTGCCCCACGGCCACCAATGGCCGGCAATCAGACCGCGTTGAACAGCACACGCTTGAACGCTTCGGCCGCCAGGTGAACCTGTACGGCCCAATCACCGGCAGCCTCGCTGCCCGCGTCATCGGAGATGTACTTCAGGCACACGAACGGAATACCTTCGCTGCGGGCGATCAAGGCCAGCACATAGGCTTCCATGTCGACCACGTCGTAAGGCGCATCGCTGTGGTTGGTTTCGAAGCTGTCGCCACTGCCGCAGGTTTCCAGCGCCAGGCCGGGTATGGCCGCACCGTGTTCGAGTAGCACCGGGGTATTCGCCAGTGGCGTCTCGTAACGGGCGAAACCCAACGGCGTCACGTCCATGTCGCGCTGCACGAAACGGTTGCAGCACACGACAACGCCTTTACCGTGGCGCTGGCTGCCAGCAGAACCCAGGTTGACGATCAGCCTGGGGCGGCGCACAGCGATAGCCTTGGTCAGGGCGATAGCGGCATTGACCTTGCCGATACCGGTGAACACGGTGTTCATTTCGCGGAACACCTCGCCCGCTTCGGCTTCAAGGGCGAAAACGAACAAAGTGTCATCCAGGGAGATATCGGGGAATTGCGTGGTCAGCATCATGGTGCGGGTGGTCCGTGTGGCGGCAAGGGGCGCGCCATTGTCGGGCAACCCCGGCCAATTGCAAGTGCGCCGTGACACTTCTACAGGCGGGTAACCGTCAGGGCTACGGCGGCTATCCGCTCCACGGCTTCATAACCCGGCTCAGCCAGTTGCTCCCCGAACACATCAGGGTCGATTTCCCGATACACCCAAGAGCACGTGGGGCCGGCCAGACGCAGGCGAACAGCCTCGAGCAAGGGATCATGGCCGTCCACAATCGCCACACCGGTATACAACAGCAACGAGCCGCCCGGGGTCAGCCGCTCACGAGCCTGCTCGACAATCCGCAACGACAACGCGGCCCCCAGGGCGCCACCGCCATGCCGGTAGGTCCGCTCGCCCACATCGAGCATGTAGGGCGGGTTGGCAACGATCAGGTCGAAGTTGCCGGGCACATCGTCCAGCAGGTCACTGTGCTTCACCGAAATATTGCTGACGCCAGCCAACGCTGCATTCACGGCGGTGTAGCGCAGGGCAAGCGGGTTGATATCCACCGCAGAAACCTGCGCATGGTGCGCCGCCCGCGCGATCAGCAAGGCGCCAATGCCGGTTCCACAGCCAATGTCTACGGCATGCTCAACCCGGTTGGGGGTGTGTCGCAGGTGGTCATGGATGACCTGGGCGAAGCGGTAGCTGTCTGGGCCGAAGAACACCGCGTCCGCGGCCTCGGTCGGGTACGCGGAGTGGACCAGTATCAGGTCATCCAGCGTGGACCAGCGCACGGTGCTACGCCACACATCACCAGAAACAGCAGTGAGGACCCCCGCGTGCTTCAGCTGGGCCATTTGATCGCCACTGAGCAGTCCGGCGCTGAACGGCCGGCTCCAGCCGAACACATCCCGCAGCGTTCGGCCCTGCTCGCCTGCGCAACGGGCCATGACCCGCGCGTGGGTGGCCGGTGTAACGCAGGTAAACCGATAGCCATCGGCGCGCAGGCGCCGGCCCAAATGCAATAAGGCACCGTCACTGGCCAGGCGTTGAGGGTCGCTGATCATCAGCGCGGTGCCTCCTGGATCATCCCTGTGGCCTGCAGATAGGCACGGGTGGCCCGCAGCCCATCAGGCGTGGCGTGGTGGTTGCCGGCCATGCGTGCGATCAGCGCATCAATATCATGCGCGTCGACATCCACGGCCGCATCATCGGCGCATGCCGGCAACTGCCAGCTTCCGGGGAGCACGCGACGAACGCGCGACTGCCAACCTGCTGCGATCCAGTCGTGCCACAACTGCTTTTCATAGGCGGTGAACACACCGTACATCGGTGCTGATGGCCCATCCACGAGTGCCCACCAGCGGCTTTGCGCGGGTTCTTCACCGCGGCGAATCCAGCCCTGCGCCTGCAGCGCCTGCAGAAAGTGCGGCATGGCGCCAGGTTCTGCCAGCCATTGGTTGATGGTGCGCCCCTGCAGCCGGCACCGGTCTGAATGCATGAACTGGCCAAACTGGCGCTTCTGTTCCAAGGCCTGCACCAATTCCGCTTCCAGGTCGAAAAGGCTGACCAGGGTGGGTGTATCCACGCCAAGGTCATTCAGGCGGTAGCCGTGCCGTACTCGCTGGTAGAACCCGGAGGGGTCTCTGCGCGGGCAGAGTTGGCGCAAGGCCTGGATTGACAGGTGGGCGTGACCGCTGGCGGCGTTGTCGATCGTGACATGCAATTGGAAATACTGGCCGTCGATGCCCAATTCGGCAAGTTCATAGGTGGTAATCAGCAAATGCAGCGGTGGTTGTTCGTAGCCGAGGTTGTAACCGATCAGCTCAGGGAGGAAGTCCTCACCGTAGCGGCCCAGTGCCAGCTGCAATGCCCCCTGCAAATAGCGTTCGTCTTCAAGGTGCAACGGTTCCAGGCAACCCAGGCGGCTCATCAGCCGCTGATAGATCGCCACATGGTTGCAGCGCACATCACCGCTGCCCAATTCTTCCAGGTAGGTCCGGATCAACCCGTGGTAGCGCGGGTCTGCCCAATGCCGCAACGTACTGTGCAACCACGCACCATCCACCGCCTTGGTCGGTGCCACCTGTTGCAGGAACCATAGCGCTTGCGCGCGCGTGGCAAAATAGCGGCGTGGCCCACCTTGCTGGCGTTGCGCCAAGTAGGCGGCAAAACCTTGAGCTACATGCCCGGCGTGGCGCGCGCTCCAAGCTTCAAGCTCCACGGGGTCGGCTGGCAGGTCATCCGGCAAGTGCCGGGCACGCTCCAGTTGCTCATTCAACCATTGCGCGTCAGCGTTATCAGTGCCTGCCAGCAAGGCTTCGTAACGCTGTTGCAGGCTGGTTGTGGCCAGTGAGGCCGGAACTGTCGCGGCGGTCTTGCGAGTCATGACCGTCATGCCGTTTTCCTCATGCGCGTTTATTGGCTGGGTTTCTGACCTGGCATCGGTTCAGGATCTGGCGCAGGTTGGGGGGCGGGCTTTTCACTGGGTTGTTGCATTTGCAGGGACGGCTTGGTGGTGTCGGCGTCGTCTTTGCCGGGGTGGCCATTGTCTCGGTCGAAACAGCCGCCAACCAGCAACAGGGCACCCGACAGGGCCGCCACAGGTAACCATTGCATAACCACCTCCAGGGCTACTCGATGGCAGTGCCGGTTCCCCGGCACTGCAGGGCCTCGTTTACGAGCGGCCGCCTTTGCGGCCCGATTCACTGGTTTGGCCGCCGCTGGAATGCTGCCCGCCCTTGCGGCCTGCCTCGGAGGCTTTTTCGCGGTCATTGGCGAAGTTGCCCGAGTTCTTGTTACCGCCCTGGCTGCCTTGTTGGTTGCCGGTACGGCTATTGTCTTTAGTGGCCATGGTCTGAAACCTCATATGATTTCGGGATGCACGGCTTCAGCGCCGTACATGAATTCGGAGTACGGGCTCGGGTCGGGATTCGTTTCAATTGGCAGGCTTCGGACCGGTGGCATTAAATAAGCGGCGAGTCCTTATTTGGCGCGCCTTTCAGTCGCGCGGCGGGTTATCCATATGGGCCTGACGGCGGCCAAGCCAAGCGCCGGTGGCCGCCCAGGCCACGGCCAGTACCGCCCCAATCAGCATGGCCAGTTGCGGGTGTTCGCCCATCACGTCCAGGGCACGCTTGAGCCACCCACTGAGGGCGTCGCCACCCCGGTACACCACGGTATCGATGAAGTTCTTGGCCTTGTACTTGTCCTCGGCCGGCAACACGGTGAACAGCATCTCGCGCCCCGGTCGTACCAGCGCATACTCCCCTGCACGGCGCACCACCATGACCATTACGAACACCGCGAACACCGGGGCCAGCGCCAGCCACAAGAAGCCCACTGCCATCACCAGCGGCACGGCCATCAGCAATATGCCTACCCCCAGGCGACGTGCCAGCCGCCCGGTGAGGAAGACTTGCGTGAGGATGGCCAAGGCTTGCACAACGCTGTCGATCAAGCCGAACACCTGGGTTTGCCGGGTGGGGTCGGTGAAAGTCTGGCTGACGATGCGCGCCTGCTCGAAGTACAGGAAGGTACTGACACTTGCCAGTAACACCACGAACAGCGCAATGCCCAACAGATAAGGCGAGCGCAGTACCGCAGTGGCACCGGCCAGCGGGTTGCCGCCCAGCGGCCTTGCGGCGCTACGCTCGGCATGCGCTGGCAACGGTTGCCGCTGTCGCCAGCGCTGCAGAAACAGGCTTGCCCCGACGCTGCCGAGCAGGAATACCGCCGCCAGCAGCAGCAACCCGGCATGGCCCAGCGGCGCCACCAGTAGCGTGCCCAGGATCGGCCCGCTGAGGCCACCCAGGCTGGCCCCAGCGGCCAACAGGCCGAACAGGCGCTTACCTTGGGCCGTAGAGAACAGGTCGGCGAGTACGCTCCAGGCCAGCGAGATGGTCAGCAGGTTGAACACCGAAAGCCAGATGTAGAACGCCCTCGAAGTCCACAGGTTGTCTGGCGAGCGGGTAAACAACACAGCGAACAGCAGCAGGTTGCTGACAAAAAAACCATAGGTCCAAGGCAGGATGAACCGGCGTTGCACGCCACTGGCCAGCCAGCCGAACACTGGCAGGCATGCCAGGCTGGCGATGAAGGTTCCGGTGAACAACCACTGCAGGTTGTCAACGCCACCGGCAACGCCCATGGTTTCGCGCACTGGGCGCAGCATGAAATAACCGGTGAACAGGCAATAGAACAGCAGCAGGCCGGCGATAACCGCCGGCCCTTCGCCGGGCTGTATGTTCAGCCCTTGATCCAGGCGCCGCCGCCAGGCACTCATGTGCTTAGCTAAATTGCTTGATCAGCGCCCGTTGCTGCGCTTGGCTAAGCAGTGGGCCCTGGCCAGCTTTGAGCTGGTCGAGCTGGCGGTCAGGGCGGCCGGTGGCGGGGATTACCGTCGTCACCGCCGGGTGGCTGATGGCGAACTTGAGAAACAGCTGCGCCCAGCTGCCGATGCCCGCTTCAGCGGCCCAGCCGGGCAACGGCTGGTCTTTGACGCGGGTGAACAGGCGCCCATCGTCGAACGCGCGGTTGATCAGCACCGCTACACCACGCTCCTGGCA